>JAHBSN010000105.1 GCA_019639095.1 Actinomycetota bacterium | reverse complement strand
GCGTAGGCGGCGTCGACCTCGGTCTCGGCCAGGTCCACCGCGTTCCACGCCGCCAGGTTGACCACGGCGTCGGGCGACGCCGCCTCCACCGCGGCCCGCACGTCGGCGCGCGACGTGACGTCGAGGCTCGCCCGGTCGTGGGCCACCACGTCCCAGCCGGCGGCCTCGAAGCGCACGGACGCCTCGCGCCCGACCTGCCCGCCGGCGCCGGTCACGAGGACGGTGCGGCGGGAGCTCATCGGGACCAGGCGGTGCCCTCGGCCACCGGCGCGCGATCGCGCAACGGCTCCCACCAGGCGGCGTTGGCGGCGTACCAGTCGATGGTGTCGGCGATGCCCTGCTCCCAGCCAACCGTGGGCTCCCAGCCGAGCTCGCGCCGGATCTTCGACCAGTCGAGGACGTAGCGGCGGTCGTGGCCGGGACGGTCGGGCACGATCGTCTTCAGCGAGTCGGGCTTGCCGAGGTGGGCCAGGATCACATCCGCGATCTGGTTCACGCTCTGCTCCACGCCGGTGCCCACGTGGTAGGTCTCGCCCACCACGCCCCGGTCGAGGATCAGCTCGATGGCCCGGCAGTGGTCCACCACGTGGATCCACTCGCGACGGTTCTCCGTGGAGGCGTAGAGCGGGAGCGGCTGGTCCTGCAGCGCCAGCGTGGTGAAGTACGGGATCACCTTCTCGGGGAACTGGTACGGCCCGTAGTTGTTGGCGCAGTTGGTGATGGTGACCGGCAGGTCCCAGGTCTCGTGGTAGGCGCGCACCACGTGGTCGCCGCCGGCCTTCGACGCGTTGTACGGCGTGCGGGGCCGGTACGGCGACTCCTCGGTGAACACGTCGGTGGTGTCGAGGGCGAGGTCGCCGTAGACCTCGCAGGTGGAGACGTGGTGGAAGCGGGTCACCCCCACCCGCTTGGCCGCCTCGCACAGGCCCTGGGTGCCGAGCACGTTGGTGCGGAAGAACCGGGCCGGGTCGACGATGGCCAGGCTGTTGTGGGACTCCGCGGCGAAGTTGACCACCACGTCGACGTCGTGGCCCTCGAGCAGCGCGGCCACCGCGTCGGTGTCGCCGATGTCGGTGTGGGCGAAGGTGACGCCGGGCAGGCCGTCGACGTTCTCCCGCACCCCGGCGTAGGTGAGGGCGTCGAGGGCCACCACCCGGTCGTCGGGGTGGTGCTCCACCCAGTAGCGGACGAAGTTCGAGCCGATGAAGCCGGCGGCGCCGGTGACGAGGAGGTTCACGCGTTCAACCCTTGCGGAGGTTCGGATGGGGCCGGACGGCCTCGGGCAGGTCGGCTCGGAGCGGGTTGGTCCGGTCCCGCTCCGACACCACGGGGTCGGTGACGCCCCAGTCCGCCGCGATCTCCGGGTCGTCCCAGGCCACGCCCAGCTCGTCGGCCGGGTTGTAGTAGCCGTCCACCAGGTAGGTGATGGTCATGTCGGTCAGGGCCGAGAAGCCGTGGGCCACGCCGGGCGGGATGTAGATGCCGCGGTGGTCGTGGGGCCCGCCGCCGGGGTCGGCGCCGAGGTCCACGGTGAAGGTGGTGCCATCGGTGGGGCCGCCGGCGCGCAGGTCGTGCAGCACCACCCGGGCCCGGCCGAAGGGCACGTACCAGTAGTCGGCCTGGTGGAGGTGGTAGTGCAGGCCCACCACCGCCCCCTGCCGCCGGTCGCCCCGGTTGGCCTGGATCATCTCGCGGCCGCCGGGGAACCAGTTGCGGCGATACGTCTCCACGAAGAAGCCGCGCTCGTCGCCGTGCACGTCGGGCACGACCACGAAGGCGTCGGCGATCTCGTCGATGGGGGTGACCGTGGCCATGGGGAGGGCTCCTAGGTGTCGATGAAGATCTGGCAGTGGTCGCCCACGAGGAAGCGGTTGGCGCGCGGGCGCTGCTCCGAGCGAGCCACCACGGCGTCGCGGCCGATGAGCGAGTCGATCACGCGGGGCACGTTCGAGATGCGGCTGCCGGCCAGGACGATCGAGTGCTCGAGCTCGGAGCCCTCCACGATGCAGTCGCGGTCCACCGACGTGAACGGGCCGATGTAGCTGTCGGTGACCACCGTGCCAACACCGATCACCACCGGTCCCCGGATCACGGAGTTGGTGATGACGGCGCCTTCGGCGATGGCCACGCGACCGTCGAGCTGGGAGTGTTCGTCGACCTCACCGGCGTTGGCCGGCTCCACGATCTCGAGCAGCAGGCGGTTGGCCTCGAGCAGCGGGGTGAGCTTGCCGGTGTCGAGCCACCACCCGTGGAGGATCTCGTGGCGGACGCGGTGGCCGGCATCGATCAGCCACTGGATGGCGTCGGTGATCTCGAGCTCCCCGCGGTCGGACGGCTCGATCGCCCGCACGGCCTCGTGGATCGTCGGGTCGAAGAGGTACACGCCCACCAGCGCCAGGTCCGACGGCGGCACCTCGGGCTTCTCGACGAGCGCCACCACCGAGCCGTCGTCGCCCAGCTCGGCCACGCCGAAGCGCTGGGGATCGGGCACCGGCGCCAGGAGGATCTGGGCGGCGGCGGAGGTGGCGTCGGCGGCGCGGGCCGCCTCGAACCCCTCCACGAACGGCACGATGCCGTCGCGCAGCAGGTTGTCGCCCAGGTACATCACGAAGTCGTCGTCGCCCAGGAAGTCGCGCGCGATGAGCACGGCGTGGGCCAGGCCGAGGGGGGCCTCCTGGGGGAGGTAGGTGACCTCGAGGCCCCAGGTGCTCCCGTCGCCCACCGCGGCGCGGATCTCCTCGCCGGTGTCGCCGGTGACGATGCCGACCTCGCGGATCCCCGCGTCGGCCAGGTGCTGGAGGCCGTAGAAGAGGATCGGCGTGTTCGCCACCGGCACGAGCTGCTTGGCCCCCGTGTGGGTGATGGGGCGCAGCCGGGTGCCCGATCCGCCCGCGAGGATGAGACCCTTCACTGACAACCCCCTCCGATCCGGGACCGTGCACGGGCCCGGCGGGCACGGGACGACCGGCGACTCGGGGCCGGACCATAGGCGCGCCGGCCGCCCCCTCGCACCACGCACCGCGACGGGACGCCCACAGCCCGATCGACCGCCGATCGGTCGCCCGACGTCGCTGCGCCCACCTCGCGAAGGTGGCAGCACCTGTCACCGCCCAGCCCCGGCAACTGCAGCCACCTCGACCGGGCGCCGGCCGGCCCACCCCAGGTGGCAGCACCTGTCGCCGCCCAGCCCACACGACTGCAGCCACCTCGACCGCGGCGGCGGCCGCTCGGCCGGGCGAACTCCACGCGCGAGATCGACAGGAACGCGGCCTGGGTACCGCACGTTCGCCGGGGGTGGTGGGGGTACGGTCACCCGTCGTGGCCGCGGTGTTCGTGCTCCCGACGTCGACGGCGGGCCAGCGGGGGCCGGTGGCGGCCTACCTGAGCACGGCGGGGTGGGCGGCGGCGGCCGAACGGGTCCTGGGGGCGGCGTGGATCGCGTGCCCGAGCGGCCTCGTCGACCCGGCCGAGGCGCGCCGCATCGGGAGCCGGCCGGCGCCCACGACGCCCGGCGGGTCCGGTCCGGCCCGACGGCTCCCCCTCGTCCCCGACCCGGCCAAGACGCTCGCCAAGGACGTCCTGCGGTACCGGTCGGCGCGGCGGTTCCACGTGGCGCCCGACGGGCCGTGGGCCGGCACCCACCTCGACCTCGTGTGGCAGCGCCACGAGCTGTTCCAGACCGCGGGGATCGACCTGGCCCGGGCGCTGCACGTGCCGTCGGTGCTCTTCGCGCCGGCCACCGCGGTGTGGGAGGCGGAGCGCTGGGGCACGCACCGCCCCGGCTGGGGCCACCTCGTCGAGCGGCTCGGCGAGCGGCCCGCCCTGACCACGGCCGACGTGGTGGCGTGCGGGGCGCCGGAGGTGGCCGAGCAGGCCGTCCGCATCGGCACCGACCCCGAGCGCATCGTGATCACGCCCACCGGGGTGGACCTCGACCTGTTCGACCCGCCGCCCGACGATGCCGCCCGGCAGGCCGAGCGGGACCGCCTCGGGCTGGCCGACCGGTTCGTGGTGGGCTGGGTCGGGAGCTTCCGGCCGTTCCACTCGCTCGACCGGGCGGTGGAGGCGGTGGCCGGCGTGCCCGACGTCGCCCTGCTGCTGGTGGGCGACGGCCCCGAGCGCCCGGCGGTGGAGGCGCGGGCCCGTGAGCTGGGCGTCCACGTGGTGTGCACCGGCACCGTGGCCCACGCCGATCTCCCCCGGCACCTGTCGGCCATGGACGTGGGCCTGGTGCTCGGCCCGGCCGACGGCGCGTTCCACTACTCGCCGCTCAAGCTCGCCGAGTACCTGGCCGCCGGCCTCCCGGTGGTGGCTCCCGACGTGGGCACGGTGACGGCGCGGCTGACCGACGGCGTCGACGCCCTGCTCGTGGACCCGGCCGACCCGGCCGCGCTCGGCGCGGCGGTCCGCGCCCTGCGGGCCGAGCCCGCGCTCCGCCGGCGCCTCTCGGAGGCCGGCCGGGCTGCGGTCGCGGCGCACTGGTCCTGGGACGAGCAGGTCCGGCGGGTGGTGGCGGCCCTCGAGCGGCTCGGCCTGCGCCGGGACCGCTGAGGGGTGGCGGCTATCGTCACGCCGTCGTGAGCTGAGGGGAGCCCCCGCACCACCATGTTTCCGTTCTGGAACGTCGCCATCGCACCGGTCCTCGAGGCCGCAGGGGTACGGCGGCTCGTGGAGATCGGCGCCCTGCGCGGCGAGAACACCCAGCAGATCATCGACCGGCTCGGGCCCGAGACCGAGCTGCACGTGATCGACCCGGTGCCCGACTTCGATCCCGACGAGCACGTGGCCCGCTTCGGCGGCCAGTACGTGTTCCACCGCGACCTCAGCCTCAACGTGCTGGGCGACCTGCCGCCCATGGACGCCGCGCTCGTGGACGGCGACCACAACTGGTACACGGTCTACAACGAGCTCCGGCTGCTGCGGGAGGTGGCCCGGGCCAACGACGCGCCCCTGCCGCTGCTCGTGCTCCACGACGTGGCCTGGCCCTACGGCCACCGCGACCTCTACTACGAGCCGAGCGACATCCCCGAGGAGTTCCGCCAGCCGTGGCGCAACGCGGGCATGAAGCCGGGGTTCCCGGGCCTGCTCGACAAGGGCGGCCTCAACCCCACCATGTGCAACGCCGAGCAGGAGGGCGGCCCCCGCAACGGGGTGCGCACCGCGCTCGACGACTTCCTGGCCGAGCACGACCGGCCCTACCGGCTGGTGGTGCTGCCGATCTACTTCGGCCTGGCCATCGTGGCCGAGGAGGAGCGCCTCGAGCGCCAGCCGGCGCTGAAGGCCGAGCTCGATCGCCTCCAGAGCCTGCACGGCAAGAACCAGCTGCTCCACCTGGCCGAGCAGGTCCGCCTCCAGGCGATGCTGTTCCAGCACAACGTGTACTACCAGCGCGACGAGAAGCTGGAGCGGGCCACCGCGAAGTACCTGCGCACGGTGAAGGCGTCGTTGCTCAACGCCCACTACCTGGAGAACGAGGCCCGCCTGGCGCACTACCACGCCCGGATCGCGGCCGGCCGGCCGGTGGAGACCCGCATGCTGCGCGACCCCGCCCGCCAGGACCCCGACACGTGGTCGGGCATCGTGCGCCAGCGCCTCTCCCCCGCCGGGCCCGACCCCGACGGCGGCTCGTTCGTGCCCTACACCGACATGGGCCGCCACCGCCTGGACCACCTGGAGCAGGCGCTCGATGCGATCCGGGCCGACGAGGTGCCCGGCGACCTCGTGGAGTGCGGCACCGGTCACGGCGGCGGGGCGGTGTTCCTGCGGGCCTGGCTCGACGCGCACGAGATCGGCACCACGCGGGTGTGGGTGGCCGACCGCTTCCGCTCGTCGGAGGAGCCGCGCAAGGCCCCGAACCTGCCCGCCAACGGGGTGGCCGGCTTCCAGGCCGACCTCAACCTGGTGCGGGAGGCGTTCGACCGCTTCGAGCTGCTCGACGGCCGGGTCCGGTTCCTCCAGGGCCCGATGGCCGAGACCCTGCCCGACGCGCCCGTGGAGCAGGTGGCGCTGCTGCGCATCGGCCGCACCGCCGCCGCGGAGGCCGAGGCCGTGCTCGACGCGCTCGGGGCCCGCCTCGCCCCCGGCGCCGCCGTGGTCGTGGAGCACGGCGGCCGGGCCGAGGCGCTCGCCGCCGTCGACCGCTTCCGCGCCGAGCGCGCCCTGGTGGCGCCGGTCGAGCAGGTGGACGCCCAGACGCTGGCGTTCCGCATGCCCGGCGCCGAGGAGCCGGTGCGGGCCCTGCCCGAGCCGCGTCGGGGCACCGGGAGCGGCGTCGGCCCGGCGCCGGTGCCGAAGGCCGACCAGATCGACCTCACGGTGGTGGTGGTCTTCTACGACATGCGGCGCGAGGCGATGCGCACGCTCCACTCGCTGTCCCGGGCCTACCAGGAGGGGGTCGACGACCTGCGCTACGAGGTGGTGGTGGTCGACAACGGCTCGTCGCCCGAGAAGGCGCTCGACGCCGACCTGGTGGCGAGCTTCGGCCCCGAGTTCCGCTTCGTCGACATGGGCGACGACGCCCGGCCCTCGCCGGTGCCCGCGCTCAACGCCGGCATCCGCGCCGGCCGCGGCCGGGCCTTCGCCCTGATGATCGACGGCGCCCACGTGCTCACCCCCGGCGTCCTGCGCTTCGGCATGGCCGGCCTCGACACGTACTCACCCGCGATCGTGGGCACCCAGCAGTGGTACACGGGCCCGGGCCAGCAGGGCGACGCCATGGACGACGGCTACGACCAGGACTACGAGGACCGCCTGTTCGAGCAGATCGACTGGCCCCAGGCCGGCTACCGCCTCTTCGAGATCGGCCACTTCGTGGGCGACCGCGACTGGCTCGACGGCCTCTGGGAGAGCAACTGCCTCTTCGTGGAGCGGGCCCAGCTCGAGCAGGTGGGCGCGTTCGAGGAGCGCTTCACCGTGGCCGGCGGCGGCTACGCCAACCTCGAGCTCTACGAGCGGCTCGGCACCTCGCCCGACATCACCGTGGCCTCGATCCTGGGCGAGGGCTCGTTCCACCAGGTGCACGGCGGCACCACCACCAACCAGATCGACCCGGCCGAGCGCCGAGCCCGCGTCTACGGCTACAGCCAGCAGTACGCCGAGCTGCGGGGTCGGGCGTTCCACGGTCCGGGCAAGCCGATCCACTTCGTGGGCCGCATCACCACCCCCTCGGCGCGGCGCACCAAGCCCCGTCGCCTCTCCACCGCCGCCTTCGCCGAGGCTGCGCTCCCCGGCGGCGTCGACGGCGTCCCGGCCACGCCCACGCCGCTGCCCGAGGAGCTGCGCTGGTCCTTCACCGAGGCGGTGTGGCGCACGCTGCCGTGGCAGCACACCACCTGGCTCGACCGCACCGTCGCCACCGCGCCCACCGACCTGTTCGCGTACCAGGAGCTGATCAGCTCGGTGCGGCCCGACTGGATCGTGGAGACCGGCACCGGCGACGGCGGCCGCACGCTCTTCCTCGCCTCCATGTGCGACCTGGTCGGTCACGGCCAGGTGGTGTCGGTGGACGCGGCGCCGAACGACGAGCGGCCCGAGCACCCCCGCATCACCTACGTGACCGGTCGCCCCCAGGACGACCCCACCATCGAGGCGGTGAAGGCGCTCGTGGGCGACGGCCGGGCCCTCGTGGTGCTCGGCTCGTGCACCGACCGCTTCAAGACCGACCTCGAGTTCAAGGCCTACGAGCCGCTCGTGCCGGCCGGCTCCTACGTGGTGGTCACCGACACGGTGGTCAACGGCCACCCGGTGTGGACCGGCTTCGGCCCCGGCCCGGCCGAGGCGGTCAAGCAGGTCCTCACCCGCCACGGCGACTTCGTCTCGGACCCGGCCATGGAGAAGTACTCGCTCACCTTCAACCCCAACGGGTACCTCCGGCGGGTGGGACGACCGTGACCGACGCCGAGACCGAGACCGAGACCGACGCCGCGGCCGAGACCGGCAGCGTGACCGAGACCGGCACCGAGGAGCGGTCGCTCGACCGGTTCGCGCCGTGGGTGTTCGGCGGGTTCCTGGTGGTGGCGGCGCCGCTCATCCTCTTCCACTACGGCGCCTACCACTGGTTCCTGCGCGACGACTTCATCTTCCTGTCGGACCGCAACGGGCGCTGGCCCGACTTCATCACCCCGAACGGCGGCGCCCACCCGTCGGGGGTGCCCCGCACCGTCTACATCGCCATCTGGCAGCTGTTCGGGATGCGGAGCTACGTGCCGTACCAGGTGGCGGTGCTGGCGGTGCACCTCGCCTCGGCGGTCCTGCTGCGCCTCGTGATGGTCCGCTCGGGGGTGAACACCTGGCTGGCGAGCGCGGCCGCCGCAGTGCTCGTGTTGTTCGGCCCCGGCGCCCAGAACATCGTGTGGGCCTTCCAGGTCGGCTTCGTCGGCTCGCTCGCCTACGGCCTGGCGCACCTGCTGCTCGCCGACCACGACGGCCCGTTCGGGCGCAGCGACGTCCTCGGCATCGCGTTCGGCATGGCCGGCCTCATGTCGTCGGGGGTCGGGGTCACCATGACGTTCGCGGTGGGCCTGGCCGTGCTCATCCGCCGGGGCTGGAAGCTCGCCCTGGTGCACGTGGCCCCCCTGGCCGTGCTCTACCTGGCGTGGTCGGCCGTGGCGAACCCGAGCACGTCCACGATCTTCGGGCGTCCCGAGCCCGACGTGCTGCTGCTGTGGATCCGCAGCAGCGTGGTGGGGACGTTCCTCGCCATCGGCCATTTCCAGCTGGTGGCGGCG
This sequence comes from Actinomycetota bacterium, assembly GCA_019639095.1. Taxonomy (GTDB): domain Bacteria; phylum Actinomycetota; class Acidimicrobiia; order Acidimicrobiales; family Iamiaceae; genus Aquihabitans. The sequence goes on along the minus strand of JAHBSN010000105.1, from coordinate 2,944 downwards.
CTGCTCGCGCTGATCCTCGTGGTGGGGCTCGCGCTGGCGTGGGGGCCGTGGCGCACCCGGTCGTGGGCGGAGGTCCGCCGCCAGATGTCGATGCCCGTGGCGCTCTTCGCCGGTGGCATCGCCTTCTCGGCGTCGTCGGGCCTCGGCCGGTGGTACCTCGGCTCCGAGGGAGCCCGCTCCAGTCGCTACATCTACCTGGGCGCCGCCCTGACCCTGCCCATCCTGGCGGTGGCCGCCCAGGCGGTGGCCACCCGCTGGCGGCCGCTGGGGCCGGCCATGGTGGCGGTGTTCCTGGTGGCGATCCCGTTCAACCTGGCGGCCTTCGAGCCCGAGGTCTTCGGGAAGGGCTACATGGACCAGCGCCGGTTCATCCTCACCACCGCCGTGCGGATGCCGTTCGCGTACGACGTGCCCGCGAGCCTGCAACCGGTCCCCGACCCCTACGCGGGCGACAAGGTCAACATGGGCTTCCTCCTCACCGCCCTGCGCAACGGCGACCTCGAGCCCTCCACCGTCGAACTCACGCCCAAGGTCGTCAACGAGTTCCGGGTGCGCCTCGGGATCTACCAGCACGCCGCCGACGCGTTCCCCCGGAGCTGCCAGACGGTGGACCGCCTCGAGGTCTCGCCGGCGAAGGGCACCACGTGGTTCCTCCCCGGCAAGGCGCAGATCGCCACGCGCGACGGCGACCGCCAGACCGGGCCCCTCGTGCCGTTCGACTCGGCCGCCGCCGGCAACCTGCTCACCGTGGTGCTGCCCGACCTGGACCTGGTGGTGCTCCCGCCGCCGGGCGCCGCCGAGCTCAAGCTCTGCACGCCCTGACCGCCCGGCCTCAGGACGGCTTGGGGAACCCGTCGATGGCGAGGCGAGCCGACCGCTCCACGTGGGGCAGGTACGCCGGCGGCACCGAGCCGAGGTAGAGCGGGCGGGCGGTGGGCGGGCGGTAGGGCTCGCCTCGCAGCGCCTCGTACCCGGCCGCCATCTCGGGCCAGCCGAAGCGGCGCGAGGTGGCCGCACCGCCGTGGAACTGGTGGAACGTGCCCTCGCCGAGCAGCTCCACCAGACGCACGGCGGGGAGCTCGGTGGCCCGGCGGTAGAGGTCGTGGTTGACGAGGCCGCCGCCCGGGAGGTCGAAGCGCTCGTCGAGCCCGCCGAGCTCCTCCCACAGCGACGGCGGCAGGAACAGCGAGCTGCTCTCGCCCATCGGCCCGAAGATCCCGCGCCACGACGAGCCGGCGAAGGTCGACACGCCGAAGAGCTCGTAGGCGTCGTCCTCCCAGCCGGTGGTGGCGAGCAGCTCGTCCTCGGCGGCCTGGTCGTAGCCGACCTCGGCGGCGCGCATGTGGGGGACCGGCCCGAGGTGCCAGGCCGGGGCGGTGACCACGGGCCGGGGGGCGAGCGCGGCCGCCAGCCGCGCCGTGGCCACCAGCCCGGGCGAGCACAGCCGGGCGCCGTCGACGACCAGCCCGACCAGGTCGCCCGAGGCCGCCCGCACCCCCTCGTTGGCCGCCCGGGCCGGCGAGGGCGGCGCCGGGTCGAGGCGGATCAGCTCCAGCCGGCCCGAGAACCGGGCCAGCACGTCGGGGTCCACCGGCGTCGGCGAGCCGTTGTCGACCAGCACCACCTCGTAGTCGCCGCCGTCCACGCCCACCTGCCTCCGGGGGTCGAGCGTGTGGAGGGTGCGGGGCAGCTCGCGAGCCATGTCGTAGGCCACCACCACCACGCTCACCGCTGGGGCCATCAGGTGGGTGCCTCGACCGGCTCCTCGTGGGCCACGATCGCCTCGGGCGGCGATCCCCGGCCGCGCCGCGCCCAGCGCTTGGCCACGATGTGGACCCCGGGCAGGTCGAGCAGCACGTCCTTCACCACGAACTCCTCGGGCGAGAAGGGCGAGAACACGAACAGCAGCGCCAGGAGGGCCACGTTCTGGTTGAAGGTGAACCCCATCACCACCTGCGTGCCGAGGTGGAAGGCGATGAGCCCGAGGCCCCAGACCTTGTGCAGGCGGGGCCGGAACGCCACCACGATCGAGCACGTCTCCAGGTACATCGTGCCCACGAACAGGGCCCAGCCCGGCAGCTCGTGGGTGGCGAAGAAGGGGCCGATCAGCGTCTGCGCGTCGGTGCGCAGGAGGCGGTCGGCCACCGTGTAGGAGAACCCGGAGGGGTGGAAGCCGCCCACCCGGCCGTCGCGCACGGCGAAGAGCGCCTCCACCACCTTCCACACGCCGGTGAGCGTGTAGGCGAACAGGACCGCCAGCTGCGCGGTCCACACGACCGACAAGAACCGGTAGCGCTCCATGATCCCGCGACGTCGGCGCCACGGACCGTTGGGGAGCAGCACGAAGATGAACGCGCAGTACAGCCAGGCGTGGAGGTTGTGGTTGATCTTGGTGGGCGAGTTGACCATGGCCATGAACTCGAGCAGGCCCACCGCGTACAGGAACCGGAAGATCCGCAGCTCCGGGAACGCCAGGACCGCCAGCGCGGCCAGGAGGTAGAAGACGAGCGCCACCTTCACGCCCGTGTGGAGGTCGACGTGGTGGAGCCAGCGCGCCGGCCAGAGCGGGTTCATCTCCCGCACGTCGAGCAGCGTCCGCCACATGTACATCTGCTCGATGACCCAGAGGAAGCTGAAGGCGTAGAAGAGCCGCACCAGGTAGCCGGCGCGCTCGAAGGCCCGGCGCTGGTGGACCACGTGCTCCCCGGGCGTGCGTCGGGGCGCGCTCCAGAGGTGCCGGTGGGCGAACCGGATCAGGACCGGGCTCGACCAGCGCTCAGCGGCCGAGGTCGAACTCACCGACGATCCTCTCCTCCAGGAAGCACTCCGAGCCGCTGCGGCCCTCCTCCTCGCACCGGAAGCGCTCCTTCAGGTCGAACTTGCGGTACACGACCTCGTAGTGGGCGCTCTGGAGGCTCCCCAGGTAGGTCTGCTCGTAGAGCGT
>JAHBSN010000104.1 GCA_019639095.1 Actinomycetota bacterium | reverse complement strand
TGGGGGCGATCTGGCGCTTGGACGGCGCGAACACGAACCCCACGGCGTCGGCCCCCATGGCCACCGCGAGCAGGGCGTCGTCCTCGCGGGTGATCCCGCAGATCTTCACGAACACCCCCTGGATGCTACGGGGCGGCGGTGCCCGCTCCCGGCATCGCTTTGCGGGTGGGGGTGCTCTCCTCCATCTGGACGTAGGCCCACTTGAGGAAGCGGTAGGCGATCTGGACCCACAGCAGGACCATGCCGCCCACCTGGAGGATGGCCGCCGCCGACTGCTGGTCGTTCACCGCATCGAACCCGGACCACACGCGGGGGGCGAGCTCGTAGGTGGAGTAGATCGGGAAGTCGGCCCAGGTCATGAAGAACCCGGGGAACACCGGCACGATCGACTGGCCGATCAGGTACACGATGGCGGTGACGCCGGTGAGGCGCTTCACGCCGGGGTGAGGGCACTGCACCGGCATCCACAGCACGAAGCCGGCGGTCATCCACATGAGGTCCATGGCGAAGGCCCCGAAGGGGGTGGCCACCAGCGGATCCACCACCGCCGGGGCGTTGATGGCCACCAGGGTGATGGCGGCGTAGGGCACGGCGAAGATCGGGCGGGCGGTCAGCCGCAGCACGCGCAGGCGCCGGCCCCAGCCCACGGCGCGCACGGCCATCTCGGGTGGGCAGGCGAACAGCAGCAGCGGCGAGACCACCATGACCATGAAGATCTGCCGGGTCATCTGCGCGATGGCGAGGTAGCCGGCGCCGAGGGCGGCCAGGGGCCAGTCGATGCACAGCCACAGGCCGATCACGCCGAGGACGAAGGCGGTGGTGCGGCCGCGTGGGGTGCCCTCGATGACGGTGAGCTCCACGCCGTCGGGTACGTGGAACGACGCAGAGGACAGCCGGCCCCGGCGCGCCCACCACACGCCGAGCGCCACGAGGCCGGCCACCATCACCAGCGCACCGAGGTACGGCCGATAGGTCCAGGTCCAGGTCTGCTTGCTCGACGAGCACCACCAGCTCACCGGTACTCCCCCTCGGCCAGCCGGGGCAGGTCCCGCACCCAGTCGGCCTGGCGGACGCCCGACGGGTAGATCCGGTGGCCGAGGTCGTCGGGCGAGTACACCGTGACCTGCGCGGGGTGGCCCACGGCGTACTCGCCGTCGGCGTCGGCCTCCTCGATCAGCACCGGCGCGCCCTTCACCGCCCGCACCGCCTCGGCGATCACGTGCTCGGAGGCGGTGAGCCCCACGAAGGTCGGGTCGATGTTGCCGAGGTACTCCTTCAGCACGGCGGGCGTGTCCCGAGCGACGTCGACCCCCACGAAGAGCACCTGCGGCCGGCTCCCCGGCCCGGTCCCGATCCCCTCACGAGCGCGCGCGAGCGTGTTGAGCGTGACGGGGCAGATGTCGGGGCAGTGCGTGTAGCCGAAGAACAGCAGCGTGAGCTTCCCCTCGGTGGACTCGAGGAACGGGAACGGCTTCCCGTCGAAGTCGGTGAAGGTGAGGTCGGGCTTCTCGAACGGCGGATCGAGCAGCGTGCCCGACCAGTTGCCCTTCTGCTCGGGCTCAGCGGAGTTGTCGGGGGTGCTGGCGCGTCCGAGCCCGCACCCGGCCAGGGTGGCGGCCCCGGCGAGCGCGGCGCCCGATGCGAGGAAGCGGCGCCGGCTCCAGGAGCCGGCGGTGGGGCCCGTGTGCGGGTCAGCCGCCATGGTCGTGCTCGCCTTCCATGTGCATGTCGGTGCCGGGGTCGATGGCCATCTGGGCCGGGTCGACCACGTCGAGGCGCACCGTGCGGGTGCCGGCCTCGGCGAAGCGCAGCGTGAGCGACAGCGTGTCGCCGGCGCGGAGGCGGTGGTGCAGGCCGGTGAGCATCACGTGCAGCCCGCCCGGCTCGAAGGTCACCTCGGAGCGGGCCGGGATCGCGAGCGAGCTGATCTCGGTCATGGTGGCCCGACCGGCGGCGTCGACCTCGGAGCGGTGGATGGCCACGGCGTCGGCGTCGGGGCTGGTCACCGACACCAGTTCGTCGTCGACGCCGGTGGCGTTCTGGATGAGGAAGCGGGCGGCGGCCTGGTCGGGGTTCGGCGGCACCGCCACCTGCCCGCCCACCACCTGGAGGCGACCCTCGCTGGCCCTCGCCGACGAGCCGACGAGCCCGCAGGACGCCAGCCCCAGGGCCGAGGCGACGGCGAGGACGACGACGAGGTGGATCGGGCGGTGGGACATGGTCAGCGGACTCCTCAGGCCAGTGTGGCCCCTTCGGACCACCGCGAGGTAGTCGGCCCGCCCGCCCGCGGGGTTCCCGCGCCGGGTCAGCGCCCGACGGCGCGCAGCGCCGCCACCGCGGCCGACGGGTCGGCCGCCGTGACCAGGGATTCCCCCACGAGGACGGCGTGGTAGCCGGCCTGCGCGAGGCGGGTGGCATCGGTCACGCCCCGCACGCCGGACTCGGCCACCCGCACCACGCCCGGCGGCATCTGCGGCGCCATCCGCGCGGCCCGATCGGTGTCCACCTCGAAGGTGACCAGGTCTCGCTGGTTCACGCCCACCAGCGTGGCCCCCACCGCGAGGGCCCGCTCGAGCTCGGCCTCGTCGTGGATCTCCACGAGCGCATCGAGGCCGACCTCGTGCGCGAGCTGGTGGAACCCGGCGAGCTCGGCGTCGTCGAGCGCGGCGGCGATGAGCAGCACGGCGTCGGCGCCCATGGTCCGGGCGTCGCAGACGTCGGCCTCGCAGACCGTGAAGTCCTTGCGGAGCACCGGCAGGTCGACGGCGGCGCGGGCGGCGACGAGGTCCTCGGGCGAGCCGCCGAACCACTCCCGGTCGGTGAGGACCGACAGGCACGTGGCGCCGCCGGCGGCGTAGGCGGTGGCCACCTGCGCCGGATCCAGCCCGGCGTGGAGATCGCCCTTCGAAGGCGACCGGCGCTTGACCTCGGCGATCACGCCCAGCCCGGTCGCTCCCGCCAGGGCGGCGGCGAAGCCGCGGGCCGGTGGCCGGGATCGGGCCTCCTCCACCAGGGCGGAGACCGGGCGAAGGTCGGCCGCGGCCTGCTCCCGGTGGGCGGCGAGGATGCGGTCGAGGTACGTGGCCACGGGCGGCGATCGTACCGGGGGGCGCGGTCAGTCCCGGTCCCGCCCCCGGGCCATCTCGATCACGGGGAGCATCACGAACAGGGCCGCCGAGGCGGCCAGGGCGGCGAAGCCCAGCGCCAGCAGGCCACGGGCGCCGAGCACCGCGCCGAGGAACACCGAGCCGACGGCCAGGGCGAACAGCGCCACCGGGATCACGGCCCGCAGGCCCTGCAGGCCGGGCCGCCCGGGCCCGGGCTCGTCGGGCGGCAGCTCGTCGCCGTCCTCGGCCCAGCCTCGGAAGTCCCGCTGCCAGCCGTCGTCGTCGCGCCGCGGCGTCCACCCCTTCCCGGCCGGCACCGTGGGCTCGCGCGCCGGGCGGACCCGCTCGGTGGGAGGCGGCGCCGGCATCCGGAGGGACAGGTCGTAGCGCTCACGGCTCTCGCGCTGGCCGAGGACCGCCCAGGCCTCGTTCACGAGCTGCATCCGCCGGGCGTGCTCGGCCTGCGCGGCTTCGGGCTCGGCCAGGTGGAAGTCGGGGTGGTGGACGCGCGCCGCCTCCAGGTAGGCGTGGCGGATCTGGTCGACCGACGCCCCCGCGGGCACGCCGAGCGCCTCGTAGAGGTTCACCGACCAGGCCCCGAGCGGGGACATGGGCCGGTGGGCGCGCCGGAGGTGCAGGTGACGTCCATGGAGTGCTCCATGCTACGAGCCGGACCGACGGCCCGAGCCCGATGGGCGCGCGTGCTCATGGTTCCCTCATGTCGGCAGGCAAGGATGGGTCCGTGAGGAACCGCCGTGGCTGACGCGCCCACGATCGTGGTGGTGGAGGACGACGCCAACATCGCCGCCCTCGTCGAGCTGTACCTGCGCGAGGAGGGGTTTCGGGTCACGATCACCGACCGAGGCGAGCGGGCCCTCGACATCATCCGGGCCCGACCGCCTCGGCTCGTGGTGCTCGACGTCGGCCTGGCCGGCGACCTCGACGGGTTCGACGTCTGCCGGGCGGTCCGGGTCGGGTCCGACCTCCCGATCCTGATGCTCACGGCCCGCGACGACGAGGTGGACCGCATCGGCGGCTTCGAGGCCGGCGCCGACGACTACCTGGTGAAGCCCTTCTCCCCCCGCGAGCTGGTCGTACGCGTCCGCGCCATCCTGCGGCGCAGCGAGCCGAACCGGCCCGGTGCCGAGGGGGTCCTGGCCGCCGGCGGGATCGAGGTCGACACGGTCCGGCGCGAGGTGCGCGCCAACGGCACGCCGGTGGCGCTCGCCACGCGGGAGTTCGACCTCGTGGCCCACCTCGCCGCCCACCGCGGTCAGGCCCTGTCCCGCCAGCAACTGCTCGACGGGGTGTGGGGAGCCGGCTGGGTGGGCGACGAGCGCACGGTCGACGTCCACGTCCGGCAGCTCCGCAAGAAGCTCGGCCCGGCGCTCGGCCTCACCACCGTGTGGGGCATCGGCTACCGGCTCGACTGAGCGAGGGGCCCCGTGCGACGTCGCATCCTCCTGGCCATCGTGGGCACGGTGGCCCTGGCCCTGGTGCTCGCCGGGGCCGGCACGTACCTGCTGCTCGGCCGCGAGGCCGACCGGGCCACCGAGTCGGGCCTGCGGGCCCAGGCCGAGGGCCTGAGCGCCCTGCTCGACCTGTCGCGCACCGCCCGGCTCGGCGCCGTGCGACAGCAGAAGGTGGTCAGCGGGCTCAAGCTCGAGGGGATCTCGGTGGTCCTCGTGGGCCCGAAGGGGAAGGTCCGCGGCGAGCTGCCTCCGGGGGTCACCGCCGCCGACCTGCCCACCGAGCAGGTCCTGGCCGGCGAGACCCTGAGCGGCCGCCACCGGGAGCTGGTGTGGGCCAGCGCGAGCTCCCCGCTCGCCCGAGGCGGCGCGCTGGCCGTGGTGATCACCCGCTCCTCGCAGCGCCCACGGCCCCCGCTCGGGTGGTTCCTGCTGGGCGGCGGCGCCGCGCTGGCCGTGGGTGCGGCGGTGGCGTGGGGCGTGAGCAGTGACCTCACCCGGCCCCTGCGCCGCGCCCACGACGCCACCCGCCAGATCGCCGCCGGCGACCTGGCCGCCCGGCTGCCCGACCCGTCCCCCGGCGACCGCACCGAGGTGGCCGACCTGACCCGTTCGATCAACGACATGGCCGCCGCCCTCGAGCACAGCCGCGGGCTCGAGCGGCAGTTCCTCCTCTCGGTGTCGCACGACCTGCGGACGCCGCTCACGTCGATCCGGGGCTACGCCGAGGCCATCAGCGACGGCACCGCCACCGACCCGGCGGCGGCCGCCCGGGTGATCGGCACCGAAGCCCAGCGGCTCGGCCGCCTGGTGGCCGACCTGCTCGACCTGGCTCGCCTCGACGCCGACGGGTTCACCTTCGCCCACCAGGTGGTGCCGGTGGCCGAGGTGGTCCAGGAGGTGGTGGAGGGGTTCCGACCCACGGCCGAAGCGGCCGGCGTGGCGCTCCACCTCGGCCCGGTGGTGCGCGGCACCGAGGCGCGCATCGATCCGGATCGGCTGGGCCAGTGCGTCGCCAACCTCGTGGAGAACGGGCTGCGCTACGCGGCAGCCGCCCTGTGGGTGGAGGCCCGACCGGCGCCGGGCGGCGGGGTGCTGGTGGCCGTGGCCGACGACGGGCCGGGGATCGCGCCCGACGACCTGCCCCGCGTGTTCGAGCGGCTCTACGCCGACGACCGGCGGCCCACCCGCGGCCCGGCCCCCGGCTCCACCGCCGGGAGCGGGCTGGGCCTGGCCATCGTGCACGAGCTGGTGGCGGCCATGGGCGGTCGGGTGCGGGCCGAGTCCCCCGCCCAGCCCGGCGGCCGGGGTGCCCGGTTCGTGATCGAGCTGCCGCCCCCGCCCGCGCCCTCGGTGCCCGCCCCTACGCCGGAGGGCTGAGCGGGGCCAGCGCCACCAGCGCGTCGGTCTCCTCGACCCGGCCGACGGCGGGCAGCTCCACCGCCCGCGGCACGTAGGCGAGGGCGACCGATCCCGAGCCCGACGGGTCGGGCGCGCTGCTCGTGACCTGGCCGGCGGCCGCGTCGCCCACGGTGACCTCGGCGCCGGGCGCCGGCGGTGGGCCGTCGATCGCCACCACGGCGAGGTGGCGGGGCACGTTGCCGCCGCGGCTGTCGATGCGGGCCACGAGCTCCTGGCCCGTGTAGCAGCCCTTGGTGAAGCTCACCGACGCGTCGATGACCCACTGGCCCACGGTGGCGGGGATGGTGTCGTCGTCGAGCTCGGCGCCCCAGCGGGGCACGCCCGCGCGGATGCGCTCGGCCTCGAGGTGCTCGGCCGGCACCTCCACGGCGCCGGCGGCCAGGGCCTCGGCCAGGGCGCCGTCGCCGGCGTCGACGCGATCGCACCCGGGCACGGCGCCCGACGGCACCGGTGCGGGCAGCCACCCGGGCAGCTGGGCCCCGCGCACCGACACCGCGGACACGTCGGTTCGCAGGTGGACCTCGGCCTTCGTGCGCAGCTTGAACCGCTCGAGGCGGGCCGCCCACGCCTCCCCGGCGCCGGGGTCGACGTCGATCTGCACCGCGTCCTCGGCCGTGCGCACGAGCCGACCCCAGCCGGCCACCTTGCCCTGCGGGGCCAGCACGAAGCTGGGCGCCGCCTCGCCGACGGCGAGACCGGCCACATCCTGGCTGAGCTGGCCCTGGAGCCACGTGACGGCCTCGGGGCCGTGCACGACGAGCACATCTCGGGTGGTGCGGGCGACGACGATCATGCCGGCAGTCTGCCGGGGTCGCGCACCGCCTCCGACGCCCCCACGATGCCGGCGTCGTCGCCCAGCACCGCGGCCACCACCTGGTCGGCCGCGATGGGGCGCACGACGTGGGGCCGGGCCGCGGCCACGATCCCCTCGGCCAGGTACGGCCCCAGCTTGCCGGCCATCCCGCCGCCGATCACCACCCGCTCCAGGTCGAGCAGGTTCCAGACGTTGGCCACGCCCAGACCCAGCGCCGCCACCGCCTCGGCCAGCACCTCGCCCGCCACGGGGTCGCCCTCGGCCACGGCGGCCGCCCACACCCCCGACGTGGCCTGGGCCTTCCCCTTGGCCTCCTGGATCTCGAACAGGCGGGTCCGCCGTCCGGTGGCGGCCAGTGCGCGCACGCTCTCGGTCATCATCCGCCGCCCGGCGTAGGCCTCCACGCAGCCCCGCCGGCCGCACCCGCAGCGGGCGCCGTCGGGCCGGACCACCACGTGGCCGAACTCGCCCGAGCCGCCGCCGGCCCCGTCGTAGGGCCGCCCGTCGAGCACCATCCCGGCCCCGACGCCGGTGCCGAGCCACACGCCGAAGAGGAACCGGGCGCCCTGCCCGGCACCGGCCACCCACTCGCCCACCAGGCCGCACTGGGCGTCGTTCACCAGCGCCACCGGCATGCCGAGGCGGTCGGCAAGCGTGCCGGCCACGTCGGTGGAGCGGTCCCAGCCCTCCAGGTTCGGGGCCTGCACCACGCGCCCCTCGTGGATGATCCCCGGGATGCCGATGCCCAGGGCCTCGGGCCGCTCGGGAAGGCCGGCGACCATCGCGGCCACCTGGTCCACCAGCGCGCCCACCGAGCGGGGCGTGTCCTGCTTGGCCCGGGCCAGCACGCGCCGGTCCTCCCCCACCAGTCCCACCACCACGTTCGTGCCGCCCACGTCTGCTCCGGCCAGCGCCATCGGGGTCCTCCTCCGTATCGTGGCCAGATGCGCCACGCCGTGTTCGTGCCCATCTTCGACGAGCTCGCCGACCCCATCACGGTGGCACGCCTGGCCGTCGACGCCGAGGCGGCCGGCTGGGACGGCTTCTTCGTGTGGGACCACATCGCCTACCGCCGGGTCGACGACGTGGGCGACACCTGGATCACCCTGGCCGCGGTGGCCTGCGCCACTCGAGACGTGCGCCTCGGGCCGATGGTCACGCCGCTCCCCCGGCGCAGGCCCCTCAAGGTGGCGCGCGAGGTGGTCTCGCTCGACCTGCTCTCGCGCGGCCGCGTCACCCTCGGCGTGGGGATCGCCGGCGACGGGAGCCGCGAGCTCAGCGGCACCGGCGAGGAGCTCGACGCCAAGGTGCGCGGGGCCATGCTCGACGAGGGCCTCGAGGTGCTGGAGGCGGCGTGGTCGGAGGGCCCCACCACGCACCGGGGCGAGCACTACGTGGTGGACCACCTCGTCACCGGCCCCCGGCCGCTCCAGCTGCCCCGGCCGCCGATCTGGGTCGCCGTGCGCCAGGGCAACCAGAAGCCCCTCGCCCGGGCCGCCCGCTACGAGGGCGTGTTCCCCGTCGACCTGTCGGGCCCCGAGGGCCTGGCCGAGATCGTGGCGGGCGTGAACGAGCACCGGGCACCCGATGCCGCGCCGCTCGAGGTGGCGGCCATGGTGGGCCCCGACGACGACCGGACGGCCTACGCCGAGGCCGGCGCCACCTGGATGCTCACCAAGTTCTCCCCCTTCGACCTGCCCCTGGCCCACGTCCAGGAGGTGGTGCGCGCCGGCCCCCCGGCGGAGCACCAGGCAGCGCCCCCGCCGGGGACCGCCGTGGGCCAGGATGGTGCTTGAAGCTGCTGTCACTGCGTGCTGGATCGTCGGCGGTACCGGGGCCGTCATGGTGGTGGCCGCGGTGATCGCGCGAACCATCAAGCGCTTGATAGGCCTGAGCGACGAAGCGGTGCGCGACCCGTGGTTCCGGAGGCACGACACGTCCGGACTCTCGTGGGCGATCTTCTGGTTGCGCCCGGGCCTCGTTCTCGTATTCGTCGCCGGCGTCGTCGCGCTCCTGCTCGAGATCGTCGCCTGATCCCGAGTCACCCGAACGTCGGTCGTCCGATGACCGGCTGAGCAGACGGGATCAGGCGGGCGCCGAGCGACCGGCGGTCATGCGGCGGGCGGCGGGCACGGCGGCCAGCAGGGCCCGGGCCTTGTTGCGGGTCTCGAGCTCCTCGTGCTCCGGGTTGGAGTCGGCCACCACACCGGCACCGGCCTGCACGCAGGCCCGGCCGTCGGGCAGGCACACCATGGTGCGGATGGCGATGGCCGTGTCGATGTTGCCGGAGAAGTCGAGGTAGCCGACCACGCCGGCGTAGGGGCCGCGCTTGGTGGGCTCGAACTCGTCGATGATCTCCATGGCCCGCACCTTCGGGGCGCCCGACACGGTGCCGGCCGGCAGCGTGGCCCGCAGCACGTCGATGGGGGTGAGGCCCTCGGCGAGGGTGCCGGTGACCTCCGAGGTGAGGTGCATCACGTGGCTGTAGCGCTCGAGGGTCATCATCTCGGTGACCCGCTCGGTGCCGAAGCGCACCACCCGGCCCACGTCGTTGCGAGCCAGGTCCACGAGCATCACGTGCTCGGCGATCTCCTTGGGGTGCTCGCGCAGCTCGGCGCCCAGGCGACGGTCCTCCTCCTCGGTCTTGCCGCGGTAGCGCGTGCCGGCGATGGGCCGGGAGATCACCTGGCCGTCGAGCAGCTGGACCATGGGCTCGGGCGACGACCCCACCAGGGTCACCTCGGGGGTGCGCACCAGGTACATGTACGGGCTCGGGTTGATCTGGCGCAGCACGCGGTAGACGTCGAAGGGGTCGGCGTCGAGCTGCAGGTCGAAGCGCTGCGAGAGCACCACCTGGAAGATGTCGCCGGCCCGGATGTGCTCCTTGGCGGCGTCGACCGCCCGCTCGTAGGCGCCCTTGCCGAGGTTGGAGGTGACTTCGGGCAGCGGGTCGGCCGGGTCGGGCGGGGCCATCAGCGGTTCGGCGAGCGGCGACGCCCCGTCGGCGGCGAGCTGGTCCAGCCGGGCGACCGCGTCGTCGTAGTGCCGGTCGAGCTCCTCGTCGGACGCGTCGGGGTCGAACACGTACGCGTTGGCGATCAGGGTGACGCGCTGGCGGAAGTGGTCGAAGGCCGCCAGCTCGCCGACGATGGACAGCACGGCCTCCGGCAGGCCCTGGTCGTCGTCGGGCACGTCGGGCAGGTGCTCCACCTCGCGGACCACGTCGTAGCCGAGGTAGCCCACCAGCCCGCCGTGCAGCGGCGGGAGGTCGTCCGATGCCGGCGAGCGGTACGTGGCCAGGATGGCCTCGACCGCAGCAAGGATGCCGCGATCGAGCGGGACGTCGTCGGGCAGGGGCCCGCCCACCACCTCCACCGGCGAGCCGGGACGGGACACGAGCGTGGCGGCGGGCCGACGGCCGACGAAGGACCAGCGGCTCCAGCGCTCACCGTGCTCCACCGACTCGAACAGGAAGCCGGGCTCGCCGTCTCGGGTGAGGCGGGCGAAGGCGGCCACGGGCGTGACCAGGTCGGCCAGCAGCTCCCGCCACACCGGCACGACCGTGTGGGTGCGGGCCTGGGCTCGGAACTCCTCGCGGGTGGGGCGGACGGTCACGGCGTCAGCCGCCGAAGGCCCGGAAGAAGCACGTCTTCTCCCCGGTGTGGCAGGCGCCGGCGCCCTCCTGCTCCACCACGAACAGCAGGGTATCGCCGTCGCAGTCGTAGTAGGCGGCGCGCAGGAACTGGCGGTCGCCGGAGGTGTCGCCCTTGCGCCACTCCTCCTGGCGGGACCGGCTCCAGAAGACCGTGCGCCCCTCCTCGAGGGTGCGCCGCAGGGTGGTCTCGTTGCACCACGCCATCATCAGCACCTCGCCGGTGCCCTCCTCCTGCACGATCGCCGGCACCAGGCCGTTGGCGTCGTAGCGGACCTGCGCCAGGTCCTCGTCTCGGATGGCGATCGGCGTCACGGCGGGCGAGGCGGTCATGGCCCCGATCCTACGGGCGACCCCCCGAGGCCCCCGAAACGGGTTGTGGCCTAGAGGTAGAGGCCGGTGGAGCCCTCTTCGAGGCGCTTGGCGGCCACGGCGTGGATGTCGCGCTCGCGCAGGATCAGGTAGTCGGCGCCGCGCACCTCCACCTCGTAGCGGTCCTCGGGGTTGAACAGCACCTGGTCGCCCGATTCCATCGACCGCACGTTGGGACCCACCGCAACCACCTCGCCCCACGCCAGGCGCTTGCCCATCTGGGCGGTGGCCGGGATGAGGATGCCGCCCGTGCTGCGGCGCTCGCCGTCGGCCTCGAGGTTCACGAGGATGCGGTCGTTGAGCATCTTGACCGGGAGCTTGTCGGCGCGCGACGAGGCGAACGTCTTGGGCTCGGGGGCCGGTTCGGGGGCGGGTTCGGTGCCCGCGGCGTCGTCGGAGGCGGTGGTGGCGTCGTCGTCGGTCACGCCGACGACGGTACCGGCCCCGCCGGACGGACCGTGATGCCGGCGGCGGCCATGACCGCCTTGGCCTCGGCCACGGTGTGCTCCCCGAAGTGGAAGATCGACGCCGCCAGCACGGCGTCGGCGCCACCCTCGGTGACCCCGTCGGCCAGGTGCTGGAGGGTGCCCACCCCGCCGCTGGCGATCACCGGGATGCCCACGGCGTCGCTGATGGCCCGGGTCAGCTCCAGGTCGAAGCCGTCCCGGGTGCCGTCGCGGTCCATGGAGGTGAGCAGGATCTCCCCGGCGCCGCGGCGCTCGGCGTCGACCGCCCACTCGATGGCGTCGAGGTCGGTGGGGTTGCGGCCCCCGTGGGTGAAGACGCCCCAGCCCTGCGAGGGGTCGGCGGCGTCCCGGCGGCGGGCGTCGATGGCCACCACCGCGCACTGGCTGCCGAACTCGGTGGCCACGTCGGAGATCGTGTCGGGGCGGTTGATGGCGGCGGTGTTGAGCGACACCTTGTCGGCCCCGGCCCGCAACATGCGGCGGGCGTCGTCGACCGTGCGGATGCCGCCGCCCACGGTGAGCGGGATGAAGACCTGTTCGGCGGTGTGGGCCACCACCTCCACCATGGTGTCTCGGTCGTCGGAGCTGGCGGTGATGTCGAGGAACACCAGCTCGTCGGCCCCCTCGGCGTC
>JAHBSN010000103.1 GCA_019639095.1 Actinomycetota bacterium | reverse complement strand
GGTCCGGCGGGCGGCGGCCACCGCCCGCCAGTAGGCGACCCCCGCCTGCTCGGCGGCGAGCTGCTCGGCGAGGTCGGGCACGGGTGGGGGCGCGTCGGGGTCCGACGAGGTCGGATCGTCAGCTCGGGCGGGTGGGTCCTGATCGGTCACCCGCCGGTCCTCGCACGCAGGTGGGCCACGGCGACAGCATGGCATCCCGCCTGCCGGCCTCGGCGGCGGTGGGGCGGTGCCATCATGGCGCATGCGCGTCCTGCACCTGGTCGGCCGCAGCCACCGGCGGGGGGCGGAGCAGGTGGCGCGGGAGCTGGCAGCGGAGCTCGACCAGCGTGGCCACGGCAACCGGCTGCGAGCGGTGAGCCTCGGCCACGAGGGCGACCGCACCCCCGACCTCGAGCCGCTCGTGGCCCACGTGGGCCAGCGCCCGGCGCAGCTCCTGCGGGCCGTGGCCGCGCTCCGCGCCGACCTGCGCCGCGAGCCGGTGGACGTCGTGCTCGCCCACGGCGCCGCCGCGGCCTACGTGGCCGCGCTGGCCGCCCGATGGGGCGGGCGCGGCCGGCCGAAGGTGGTGTGGCAGACCACGTCGGGCCTGTCGGCGCCGTCGTTCGGTCGCGTGCAGCGATCGTTCTGGCGCCTCGTCCTGCCGGGGGTCGACGCCGCGGTGGCCCTCACCGACGCCATCGGCCGGGAGCTGCGGCACTTCGGCTACCGGGGGCCGATGTGGTCCATCCCCAACGCCCGGCGCTCGGAGCGCTTCGCCGGGCTCGACCGGGCCGAGGCGGCACGATCGCTGCGGGCCGAGCTCGGCATCGGGTCCGACGTCGCCGTGCTCGGACTGGTGGGCTACCTCGTGGAGGTGAAGCAGCCGGTCGATGCCGTGGCCGTGCTGGCGGCCGTCCGGGCCGAGGGGACCGACGCCCACCTGGTGCTGGCCGGCGCCGGGCCGATGGAGGGCGCGGTGCGGGCGGCGGCCGCGGCGTCGGACGTGGCCGGCCACGTCACGCTCCTCGGCCACCGCGACGACGTGGAGGTGGTCCTCGGCGGCATCGACGTGCTCGTGCTCACGAGCCGCTTCGAGGGCGTGCCCGGCGTGCTCGTCGAGGCGGCCATGGCGGCCTGCCCGGCGGTCACGTACCCGGTGGGCGACGTGGCCGAGGTGGTGGTCGACGGCGAGACCGGCGTGATCGTCGCCGAGGCCACCCCGGCCGCCGTGGCCGGCGCCGTCGCCGCCCTGCTCGCCGACCCGGCCCGCCGCCGGTCCCTGGGCGATGCCGCTCGCGAGCACGGCCGCCGGTTCGCCATGGACGCGGTGGCCGACCGCTACGAGCACCACCTCACCGCCCTCCTCGCCCACCCCCGCACCTGACCCCACCGCGGCGAACGTGCGGTACCCGGCCCGCGTTCGCGCCGATTCCGCGCGTGAGGTTCGCCACGGAGCGACTGCTAGCTTCGACAGCTGCTCAGGTCGTCCATGGCCCCGCCGGACCTCGGCGGGCACGATCGGCGGCTACGACCACGAGGTGCTCGTGAACCGGCCGATCTACCAGGTGAAGGCGGACTTCTTCAAGACCCTCGCCCATCCCGCGCGCATCCGCGTCCTGGAGCTCCTGCGCGACGGGGAGCGGTCGGTCGGGGCGCTCCTACCCGACGTCGGCATCGAGGCGTCGCACCTGTCGCAGCAGCTGGCGGTGCTGCGCCGGGCCAACGTGGTGCAGGTCCGCAAGTCGGGATCCACGGCCATCTACTCCGTGGCGGACCCGCGCATCTTCGAACTGCTGGCGCTGGCCAAGAGCATCCTCACCAGCTCGCTGACCGAGACCCGCGAGCTGCTGGCCGACCTCGAGCGGCTGGACTTCGCCGAGCCGAACCCGACCGAGGACTGACCGCCGCTCAGGAGTCCTGGTCGTGGTCCTCGATGCGGTGGTAGTGGGCCACCGTGAGCATGCCGGCCACGAACGGCCCGGCGAACAGCGCCGGGGTGGCGGCGACGCCGGCGGCGACCGCGACGCTCTGGCCGGCCGCCACCACCAGGGCGACCGTGACGACGAAGGTGGCGATCCACCCGATCAGGACGTTCCGGGTGATGACCGTGGCCGGGTCGGGTTGGGTCGTCTCGCTCATCGGTCCTCCTCGGTTCGGTGAGCCGAGGATAGTTCTTTGGTTCACACAGTTCAGCATCTGATGAATTCGGCAGATCGTCAGCGAGCGGTCCAGATCCGGTGCCCACCTGTCCGCTGCCGCCGCGGCGGTTCGCTACGATGCGCCGTCGGCCGACGAGAGGGGTTCCGGGTGGCTGAAGCGAACGCCGGCCAGCGTCCCGGTTCCGGCCAGCCACGTCCGAAGGTGCTGCACATCACCACGTCGGACTCCAGCCTCGACCTCCTCCTCCGCCCGCAGCTGGTGGCCTTCCAGGAGGCCGGCTACGAGGTGGTGACGGCGTCGGCCCCCGGGCGCTACGTGGCGTCCATCGAGGCCGCCGGCATCCGCCACATCCCCCTGGCCCATGCCACCCGATCCATGGACCTCGGCCGTGACCTGGCCATGCTTCCCGAGCTGTACCGCCTCTTCCGGCGCGAGCAGCCCGACATCGTCCACACGCACAACCCCAAGCCGGGGTGGTTCGGGCGGATCGCCGCTCGGCTGGCCCGGGTGCCGGTGGTCATGAACACGGTGCACGGCCTCTACGCCACCGAGAGCGACCCTCGGCCCAAGCGCATCCTCATCTACATCCTCGAGCGGGTGGCGTCGGCCTTCTCGGACCTGGAGCTGGTGCAGAACCCCGAGGACGTGAAGATCCTCCGCAAGCTCCGGGTCCCGCGGTCGAAGCTGGTCACGCTGGGCAACGGGGTCGACCTGGAGCGCTTCACGGTGGCCGACCCGGAGCGCCGGGCCCGCGCCCGCGCCGACCTGGGCATCGAACCCCACGAGCTGGTCGTGGGCGTCGTCGGCCGGCTGGTCTGGGAGAAGGGCCTGCGCGAGGTGTTCGAGCTGGCCCGTCGGTTGCCCGGTCGGGTGCCCGATGTGCGCCTCATCGTGGCCGGCCCGCTCGATCCGGAGAAGTCCGACGGGCTGGGCGGTCCCGACCTCGAGGCCATCGATGCCGAGACGGGCGTGGAGTTCATCGGCGAGCGCATCGACATCGAGGCGGTGTACGACGCGCTCGACGTGTACGTGCTCGCATCGCATCGCGAGGGGTTCCCGCGCTCGGCCATGGAGGCGGCCGCATCCGGGCTGCCGGTGGTGGCCAGCGACATCCGCGGCTGCCGGCAGGTGGTCGCCCACGGTCGCACCGGCCTCCTGTTCCCGGTGGGGAAGGTGGCGGCGCTCACCGATGCCGTGGTCACGCTGGCCCAGGATCCCGAGCGCCGCCGGGAGATGGGGGCGGCGGCGCGCCGGAAGGCCGAGGCCGAGTTCGACCAGCGCACGGTGATCAACACGATCCTCGACGCCTACCGGCGCCTGCTCGCGCGCTAGCGCTCGCCCGCTGTCGGCACCCTGGCGAACTCCACGCGCGAGATCGACGCGAACGCGGCCTGGGTACCGCACGTTCGGCGGGGTGGGAGGGATCAGGCGGTGAGGGCGCCTTCGAGGACCTCGGCGATGAAGGCCAGGTCCTCCTCGCGCAGCCGGCTGTGGAACGGCAGCGAGAGGATCCGACCGGCGGCGGCGTCGGTGGCCGGCAGGTGCGGGTCGGGGAGGTGGGCGAAGATCGGCTGGCGGTGCGCCGGCGGGAAGTAGATGCGGTTCTCGATGCCGGCCGCCGTGAGCGCCCGCGACACGTCGTCTCGCCGCTCGGGATCGAGCTGCACCGTGTAGAGCATGTACGGGTGCTCGCACTCGGCGGGCACCTCGGGGGGCGTCACGCCGTCGATCCCCTCGAGCAGGCCCCGCATGACCTCGGCGTTGGCCCGCTTGATCTCCAGGATCCCCGCCAGCCGCGACACCTGGACGCAGCCGATGGCGGCCTGCATCTCACTCAGGCGCCAGTTCCACCCCACCAGCTCGTGGTGGTACTGGCGGGTGATGCCGTGGTTGCGCAGGAGGCGCAGGTGCTGGGCCAGCTCGTCGTCGTCGGTGGTGACCACCGAGCCCTCGCCGGTGGTGATGTTCTTGGTGGGGGTGAAGCTGAACATGCCGGCGCGGCCCCACGAGCCCACCGGCCGGCCCCGGAAGGTGGCGCCGTGGGCCTGGGCGGCGTCCTCGAGCAGGAGCACCCCGGCGTCGTCGGCGATCTCGCGGAAGCGGTCGAGCTCGGCCGCCTGCCCGCCGTAGTGCACCGGCACGATGGCGCGCGTGCGGGGCGTGATGCGTCGGACCACGTCGTCGGGGTCGAGGTTGAGCGTGTCGGGGCGGATGTCGGCGAACACGGGCGTGGCCTGGGCGTGCAGGACCGACGTGGCCGTGGAGATGAACGTGAGCGACGGCACGATGACCTCGTCGCCGGGGCCGATGCCCGACGCCAGGTACATGGCCGACAGCGCCACGGTGCCGTTGGCGAACGCCACCGCGTGCTCGGTGCCCTGCAGCGACGCCATGGCCGACTCGAACTGCCGGGTGAAGGGCCCGTTGGTGAGGATGCCCGACGCCAGCACCTCGCGGACGGCGTCGACCTCCTCCTCGCCGGTGACCGGCGCCGCCATGCGGATCAGCGGCTCGGGCGCGGCGTCGGCCGGGTCGCCGGCCGAGGCGAGGGGGTCGTAGCCCGAGGGCACCGTGGCGGTCATCCGTGCTCGCCCAGGAACTCGGGCATGGTGGCGTGGCCCTCGGCGGTGATGCCGTCGCGCTTGACCACCAGCCACAGGGTGCGGGCGATGATGGCGAGGTCGAGGCGGACCGACCAGGTGTCGACGTAGTGCACGTCGAGCTCGAAGCGGTGCTCCCACGACAGGGTGTTGCGGCCCTGCACCTGGGCCAGACCGGTGAGGCCGGGCCGGACCTCGTGCCGCCGGGCCTGGTGGGGGCTGTAGCGGGGCAGGTAGCTCGTGAGCAGCGGACGGGGGCCCACGAGGCTCATGTCGCCCCGGAGCACGTTCCACAGCTCGGGCAGCTCGTCGAGGCTGAGCGAGCGGATGAACCGGCCGAGGGGGGTGAGCCGTTCTGCGTCCGAGCCGGGGCCCTCCCGCATGGTGCGGAACTTCACCAGCGTGAACGGCTTGGCGTCCCTGCCCGGCCTGACCTGCAGGAACAGCACCGGCTTGCCGATGTCCCGCCGGATCAGCAGGGCGAGCACCGCCATGGGCACCGCGGCCACCAGCAGGCCCAGGGAGGAGCCCACGATGTCGATCGTCCGCTTCAGCACGGTGGATCTCACGAGGCACCTCCTTCCACCCACTGCCCGGGTTCGGCCCCGGTACGCACCGCGGCCCTGTCCTCACTGGAGGTGGGACGGGGCGGAGTGTAGATCCCGAACACCGTGGGAATCTCGGTGCCTATGCTGCGCCGATGACCGAGGGGCGTCGTCCGGTGGTGATCGTGGGGGCGGGCGGGTTCGGCCGGGAGGTGCTCGACGTGATCGAGGCCGCCGAGGTGGTGACCCCCAGGTTGCGGATGGTGGGGTTCATCGACGACAACGTGCGCCACCGGCGCATCCTGGCCGCTCGTGGGGCGGAGCTGCTCGACGGCTTCCACGACCTGCGGGCGTCGGGCGCCGGCTACGTGGTGGCGGTGGCCGATCCCAGCGCCCGCCGCAAGCTGGTGCTGCGGGCCGAGGAGGCCGGCCTGGTACCGGTGGACCTCCGCCACCCGACGGCGGTGGCCGGGGCGGTGAACACCATCGGCGAGGGCTTCGTGGCCTGCGCCCACGTGAGCATCACCACCAACATCGCCATCGGGCGCCACGCCCACCTGAACCTGAACACCACGGTGGGCCACGACTGCACCTTCGGCGACTTCGTGACCGTGAACCCCGGCGCCAACATCTCGGGCTCGGTCACGCTGGGCCACAACGTCACCATCGGCACCGGGGCGGTGATCATCCAGGGGGTGACCGTGGGGGAGGGCACGGTGGTGGGCGCCGGCGCCATCGTCACCCGGGACCTGCCCGCGCAGGTGGTGGCCATGGGCGCCCCGGCGCGCCCCGTCCGCTCGCTCGCCTGACTCCCGGGTCCCCGGGCGGCGCAGCACGACTAGGCCTCGTCGGTGGTCCGCTTGAGGCTGGTGCGCAGCTTGTTGCCCATGCGCTGGTGCTCGTCGTTGCCGTAGTAGTTGTACCCGTACCCGTACCCGTAGGACGCCTCGCGGCCCACGCCGTTGAACAGGATCCCCTCCAGCGGGGCGTTCACCTGGGCGAGCATCTCGAGCGACCGGTGCAGGGCCCGGCGGGTGGTGGACTTGGCCGTGACCACGAGGATCGTGGCGTGGGCGTAGCCGGCGAGCACGGCGGAGTCGGCCACCGGCAGCAGCGGCGGCGAGTCGACCACCACGGTGTCGACGAACTTGGCGAGCGTCTCGAGCAGGCCCTGCGTGGCCTTGCTGCTCAGGAGCTCGGCCGGGTTGGGCGGTGGCGGGCCCGAGGGCAGCACCAGCAGCCCGTCGACGTTGCCGGCCGGGATCATGGCGTCCTGGAGGTCGATCTCGCCCTTGAGCACCGAGGTGAAGCCCATGTCGGCCTCGATGCCGAAGAACTCGTGCACCCGGGGGCGGCGGAGGTCGCAGTCCACCAGCACCACGCGCTTGCCGGCGGATGCGAGGGCCACGGCGAGGTTGGCGGCGGTGGTGGTCTTGCCCTCGCCGGAGCTCGAGCTGGTGATGTGGATGATCCCCACCTTGTGCTCGATGGCGGCGAACTCGAGCGCGGTGCGGAGGCTCCGGTACGCCTCCGAGGTGGCCGAGTGGGGGTGGGTGGCCGACTCGAGCACGGGGGTGCCGCGGTCGCGCCAGCCGGGCACGGCCGGGATCAGGCCCAGCACGGGGATGCCGCCGCTGGCGAGGTCGAGGTCGTCCTTGGTGCGGAGGGTGTCGTCGAAGTAGTCCCGCACGAACGCCACCACCAGCCCGAGCAGCAGGCCGATGCCAAGGGCGATGAGGCCGTTGCGCACCGGCCGGGGCGAGACCGGGCTCGACGGCACGTCCGAGCCCGACACCGTGTAGTTGTCGCCACGGGCGACGAGCGAGGCCTTGGTGGCGAGCGTGTCGAGCTTGTCCTGGAGCTCGCTCTGTCGCTGGACCACGATGCGCGGGTCCACCAGGGCCTGGAGCCGGTCGAGCTCGGTGGTGAGGAGGCGCTTCTTGGCCGGGTCGGTGGTGGAGGACAGCTGGCCGAAGATCTCGTCGATGCGGACCTTGTAGCCGGCGACCTCGCCGTCGAGGTTCTGGATCTGCGCCCGGACGTCCTTGATGGCGTTGTCGATGGCTGCGGTGATGGTGGCCTGGCGCACCTTGACGTAGGTGTTGGCGAAGTCGTTGGCCTCGCGCGCCGCCCGGGCCGGGTCGGTGTTGCGGGACACCACGAACACCGCCGGCGTCTCCTCCACCGTCTCGATGTCGACGTCGGGCGCGTAGCCCAGTTGCTCCTTCACGGCGCGTCCGATCGGCACGCTGCGCATGATCTCGGCCTCGGTCTCCACCTGGGCCGGCGTGACCGCGCTGTCGGGAGCGGTGTTGCTGCCCACCGCGGACCCCGCCACGGGGGTCTCGAGGACGAGGGTGGCCTTGGCCTCGTAGATGCGCGTCTGGGCGAGGCTGATGCCGATGGCCAGCACCACCACGACGGCCGTGATGATGATGACCTCCCACTTCCGCCGACGGATGACCCCCACGTAGTCGCGCAGGTCGAGCTCGGACCGCGGCGGTTTCACGTCTGCCATAGGGAGCGGACCCTACATGGGATGGTGCCTATTTGACCGATCGACGCGGGCCTTCCCGCTCGTCCGCATGGCATCATCGTGCGGTGGGCAGCCAGCTCTCCGATCTGTCCGACCAGGAGATGGCCGGCACCGAGGTCCTCGACGTCGCTCCGCGCCCCGTGGCCACCCCCGTCCGCGCCGATCCACGGCTCCGGTGCCACCGGTCTTCCTGCCCCACGCGCTGGCCATGCTGGCCGGCCTGCTCGTGGCCGTCATCCCCGACGCGGGGCTCGCGCTCGAGGTGCTCGCTGTGGTCTCGGGCATCTACGCGCTGTACGTGGTCGGGTCTCGGGGCCGGGCGTTCCTGACGCCGTCGGGCGTGTACTTCCTGGCCTCGGGCGTGTTCATCGGGCTGGCCGCGCACTACCTCCACACCGTGGGCAGCCTCAACGAGCTGCCCGTGCTGCGCGACTGGGCGGTGGTGGCGTTCACCACCACCACCGCCACCGCCATGGTGCTCACCGGCTTCTCGATCCGCTGGAAGCTGCACTGGCCGTCGCGAGCCGACCTGCACGAGGCGGGCGAGCGGGTCGTGCCCCAGGCGCCCGAGCTGTTCTGGGTGATCGCCGTCTCCATGGTGGGCGTGTCGCAGATCCCGCAGGTGCGGGCGCTGAACATCACCCTCGCCACCGCGGTGGGCCTCGCCGGCGTGGTGATGCTGGTGCTGGTGGCGTCGTCGCGGCGGGTGAAGATGCGCTGGCACGGCGACATCGTGCTGGTGGCCATGGCGGTGGTGGTGCCGCTCGTGTGGATCCAGCTCGAGTTCGAGGGCGGGGGTCGCCTCACCCTGGCCGGCATGGGCATCGCGAGCCTGCTCGCGTGGAACCTGGTGCGGCCGCGGCGCATCCAGAAGGTGGCCGTGGTGCTGGCCATCCCGCTGTTCCTCATCTACTCGGGCCTGAACCGCCTCGAGCAGCACGGCAACCGCGACACCAGCTCCAAGAGCGTGCTCACCTCGGGCGAGGGCCTGTCGTCGATGTACGGCCCGCTCGACACGTGGACCGAGCTCGCCACCGTCGACCGCGCCCACCTCAAGCACACCGAGGCCGGGCCCATCGGGCCGCGCTACGGCCGGACGTTCCTCAACACGCTGTTCCTGCCCATCCCCCGAAGCGTCTGGGAGGACAAGCCTCTGGGCTTCGGCGCCGAGCTCACCCGGATCCTCCGGCCCACGCTGCTGCGCCAGAACCGGATCTCCGAGGAGCACTCCATGGCGGCGCTGATCAACGGCGAGTTCTACGTGAACTTCGGCCTGGCCGGCATGGTCCTGCTCCCGCTCGTGATGGGGTGGTTCCTGGCGGTGCTCGATCGCGCCCACCTCCGCCTGGCCCGCTCCGGGCTGCGCACGGTCGACGACTGGTGGCGGGCCACGATCCTCGTCTGCCTGGTCACCAGCCTGGGCGACCTGTTCTGGGTGGGGAGCTTCACGTTCATGGCCCGCGGCGGGATGGCGGCGATCATGGCCTGGGCGGTCTGGCGGTTCACCACGCGCCGCCAGCGCGCCTTCGAGCGCCGCGCCGCCCGGAGCGCGTGAGCCGAGTTGCACGCCTACCGACGAGGCACCTGGACCGAGGGCTACCTGGACGAGACCCCCGAGGCCGGCCAGGTCCGCGTGGCGGTCCACCGCCAGGTGGCCCTGGTGCCGGTGACCGACGAGTTCTTCGTGCGTCGGGCCGACCCGGCCATGCTCGCCAGCTACGTCCGCTCGCTGGGCCCGCGGCGCGTCCTGCGCAAGGTGATCTCCCGCCGGCGTGAGGCCGCCCGCAACGACACCTGGCTGAGCATCGGGCTGGGCACCGATCCCGCGGGCGAGCCGGTTGCCTTCGTGCTGCCCACCGGCGCCGGCGCCGCCGAGCGCCGTGTGCGAGCGGATCGACGCGGTGCCCTCGTGCGCCGGCGCCGGCGGCGGCGAACCAGCGGGCGGTCCGGCGCCCGGCCTGCACCTGTTCGGCTATGGCCAGTACGCCAAGACCCAGGTGATCCCCAACCTCTCCACGAAGCTGCGGCTCGAGTGCGTCCACGAGGTCAACCCGTTCCAGCTCGGCCCGATCGACGAGCCCGGGCCGGTGGCGTGGGACTCCAGCGGTCGGCCTCGTGCCCAGGAGCAGATCGCCAACGCCGCGGTGGCCGGCTACCACCACACGCACGCCCCGCTGGTGGTGGACCTGCTCGAGCGCGGCGTGCGCCACGTGGTGGTCGAGAAGCCGATCGCCACCTCGCAGGAGCAGCTCGACGACCTCCTGGCCGCGCTGGCCCGGCACCCCGAGGCGCGGATCCACGTGGCCTTCCAGCGGCGCTACCTGTCGTTCAACGAGCACCTGGTCCGAGACCTCGGCGGGGCCCCCGTCTCCATGTCGGCCTCGGTGTTCGAGGTGCCCCTGCCGGCCCGCCACTGGTATCGGTGGCCGGTGGCCGGTGGCACGGTGGTGGCCAACGGGTGCCACTGGATCGATCACTTCCTGCACCTCAACCCGGGCGCCGAGACCACCCACCTCCACGCCCAGCAGCTCGGCACGCAGCTGGTCCTGGCCCTGGAGCTCGACAACGGCGCCAGCGCCTCGATCTCGCTGCGCCACGAGGGCGCGCCGCGCCGCGGCGTGCGGGATCGCTGCACCTACTGGCACGGCGACGCCACCGCCATCATCGACGACCTGCGCCACTACACCGCCGAGCGCGGCTACCGGAAGGTGGGCCAGCGCCGGGCCCACCCGTACCGATCGCTCGAGGACATGTACGCCGAGATCGCCCGGCGCATCGCCCTCGACCTCCCCGGCGACCCGATCGACGTCACCCGGCGCTCCGCCGCCGCCACCCTGGAGCTGGCCCGGCAGGTGGAGGAGCACCGGTGAGCGCCGACGCGCCGCGGATCCTGGTCGACCTCTCGGTGGCGCCGCCCGGCGGCGCCGGCACGTACGCGGCCGGGTTCGCCGACGGCCTGCTCCACGCCGACATCGGCCGCCGCGACCGCCTCGTGGTGGTGGTCGACTCGGGCTGGGCCGAGCGCCACGCCGAGCCGCTCGCCGCCCTGGAGGCCTCGGGGGTCACCGTCGACCGCATCGACGTCCCGCCGCCGGGCACCTGGGCGGCCCGGCTCGGGCGGGGCCGCACGCTCCGGGCCGTGGCCGACCGCCACGAGGTGGACGTGGCGTTCTTCCCCCGCGACGTGGCGCCGAAGCTCGACCAACCCGTGGTGATCGAGGCGAAGAACCGCTACGCCTGGGAGGTCTTCTCGGAGTCGGGCCCGGTGGGCGGGCCGGTCTCGGCGTGGTTGCTGCGGCGGGCGGCGCGCCGGTCGGCCCGGCGGGCGGCCGCGGTGCTGGCCGTGTCGGG
The DNA here is from genome assembly GCA_019639095.1 of Actinomycetota bacterium. Classification (GTDB taxonomy): domain Bacteria; phylum Actinomycetota; class Acidimicrobiia; order Acidimicrobiales; family Iamiaceae; genus Aquihabitans. The sequence goes on along the minus strand of JAHBSN010000103.1, from coordinate 784 downwards.
GGCCATGCGCGACGCCATCGATGCCGACATCGCGGTGGCGGCCATCGTGCACCACGGCTGCGCCCTGCCCGAGCACGATCGGACCGGGGTGGAGGATGACCCCGACGGCCCGTTCCGAGCGGCCATGGTGGGGACCGTGATGGGCAACAAGGGGATCGACGTGGCGGTGGCCGGTGTGGCCGAGGCCCGCCGAGCCGGGCGCCCGTGGGAGCTCCACGTGCACGGGCCCCGCGGCGACGCCGCGTACGCGGCCGAGGTGGAGCGCCTCGCCGACGAGCTCCTCGGCGTGCCGGTGCTGCGCGGGCCGGCGTACGGACCCGACCTCGTGGAGGCGTACCACCAGGCCCACGTGCTCGTGGTGGGGAGCGTGTTCGAGTCGTTCTGCTTCCCGCTGGTGGAGGCCATGCGGTCGAGCTGCGTGGTGGTGGCGCCCGACTGCCCCCTCGTGCACGAGCTGTGCGGCCCCGTCGCCGCCACCTACGCGGAGGGGGATCCCGCCTCGCTCGCCGCCGCCCTCGAGGTGGCGTGGACCGAGCGCCACGAGCGCCGCCACGCCGGCCTCCTCCGGAGCCGGGCGTTCACCTGGGAGCACACCGTCGAGATCACCCTCGATGCCGTGCGGGCGGCGGTGGGGGCATCGTGAGCGACGTCGCCCGGGCGCCCGTCCCGACCGTGGCCGCGCCCCGGCGCGCCCTGGCTCGGCGCCTGTCGGTGGGCGTCACCGACCAGCTGCTCTCGAGCGGCTCCAACTTCCTCGCCCTGCTGGTGGCGGCCCGCTACCTCG
>JAHBSN010000102.1 GCA_019639095.1 Actinomycetota bacterium | reverse complement strand
GCCCGAAATGCCGGCCGAGCAGGCGGCAGTACCCGAAGATCTCCGAGGCCGAGGCGTACTTCTCGGTGGGCATGTAGCCCGTCTCCTCGAGCAGCGGCAGGTAGATCGTGGCGTCCACGTCGCACATGCACCCCGGGTACCGGTTCCAGTACCAGGTGCCGCCGAAGTCGGCCGCCTTCTCGAGAATGCGGAAGTCGGTGATGCCCCGCTTGGTGAGGTCGATGCCGGCGAGCATGCCGGCGAACCCGCCGCCCAGGACCACGACCTCGACGTCGTCGACCACCGGGTCGCGGGTGAAGCCGGGGTCGGCCCACGGATCCCGGTCGAGATCGTGGTCTCGCAACGACTCGTACTGGCCGACGCCCTCCTGGCGCAGGCGCTTGGCGCGCTCGGCGGCGTAGCGCTCCTTGGCGGCGTCGATGGGCGAGGGGTCCGGGCGGGTCATGGGGGCGGCCTTCCGAGGAGGTGGGAACCGGTGCCGCCCCGGTGGCGCGGCGGTCGGTCGAGGTTACGCGGGAGGGTCTGCGTCCCCGAACGTGGCGCACGGCGACCGCCGCCGAGCTCGGCGAGCAGAATCGGGGAGGTCGGCGGCCGGTGACGGCCCTACCGTCGTCGCCGTGGGTGGTCCGAGCATGGCGGTGACGTTCCGGAAGGTCGGGCGGACGTGCGCCTGGACGGCCCTGCGGCCACCCCGAACCGTGGTGCCCGGACCCAGCATGGCGGCCGGTTGCGACCTCCCGCACGACCTGTACACCTTCGTGATCGAGCACCCCCTCGGCATCGAGCACGGGTTCTGGGGCTGCGTGGCCGACGGGGCCACCTTCAAGACCCTGGGCCGGAAGCGGACACCGCAGGGTCGGGCGGTCATCGCCCGCCACCTCGACCACCTCGACGCCGCCGAGGTCGCCGTCAACGCGGTGTACTTCGCCTGGCGAGCCGGGGAGGGCACCGACCTCGACCCCCAGCTCGACGAGGTGCTGGCGCGCTGGCGCAACCTGTCCGATGGCGGCGAGCTCGTCCTGGAGTGGCCGGCGGCCCGACCGACGCGTCGCGGCCCGCGCCGTCGATCCAGCTGACGACCGAACCAAGAAGCATCCTCGCGATTCTGGCCGTACGCTCTGCCCAAACGGTCGGCCTGCGGGGGCCGACCTGCACAGAGAGCGGGAGGCGTCATGGGACGCATGCTTCGACCCGGTCGGATGGCGGTGCTCGCCGTCGCGGTGGCCTTGGCCACCAGCGGCTGCTCGCTGTTCGGCTGGGGGTTCAACGGCAGCTTCGAGCTGGCCAACACGGGGGCGACGGCGGGGAAGCGGATCCCCATCGCCGCCCCGCAGTACAAGGCGATGGACGGCGGGGAGTACCACGCCTGCGCCATCCGGTCCGACGACACGCTCTGGTGCTTCGGCCGGAACAACCACGGCCAGCTGGGCAACTCCACCAGCGGCACCGAGGTCAACACCACGCCCACGTCCGTGGGGAGCTTCCTCTGGAAGGCGGTGTCGGCGGGCAACGACCACACCTGCGGGATCCTCACCTCCGGCGGGCTGCGGTGCTGGGGCCTCAACAGCTCCGGCCAACTCGGCGACGGCACCACCAACAGCCTCACGTTCCCGCAGGTGATCGATCGGGACAACGCCTACACCGACGTCTCCGGCGGCTACGCCTTCACCTGCGGCGTGCGCGCCAACGCGAAGCTCGCGTGCTGGGGCAACAACTCCTCGGGCCAGCTCGGCGACGGCACCACCGTCAGCCACCTGCTGCCCGCCCAGGTCCAGAACTCGAACTGGCGCAGCGTGACCACCGGCATCAGCTTCGGGTGCGGTCTCCAGACCGACAGCTCGCTGTGGTGCTGGGGCGACAACGCGGCGGGTCAGCTCGGCGACGGCACGACCACCTCGCGGAAGGTGCCGACGCGCGTCGGGACGTCGACGTGGAAGAAGGTCACCGCCGGGGGCGCGTTCGCCTGCGGCATCCGCTCCGACGACACGCTCTGGTGCTGGGGCGCCGGCTCCGACGGCCAGCTCGGCCAGGGCACCACCACGTCGTCGAGCGTGCCGGTCAAGGTCGGCACGGCCACCTGGTCCCAGGTGGCCACCGCCTACTGGGGGCTGTGCGGGGTCCAGGCCAACGGCACCACCTGGTGCTGGGGCGAGAACTTCTACGGCCAGCTCGGCGATGGCACCACCAGCAGCCGGTCGACCCCGTACCAGCTGACCGGCGTCACCTCGCCGATGGCCATCGGCGCCGGCGCACGCCACGTCTGCTCCTTCAGCGCATCGGGCGCCCGCACCTGCTGGGGCCGCAACAACTACGGCCAGCTCGGGATCCCGGGCGACACCTCCACCCACACGACCCCAACGGCGACCGGGAGCGACCTCGTGGACTGGGCGGGCATCGGAGCCGGCAACGGCTTCGCGTGCGGACGCGCGGGCGGGACGGCCCGCCTCTACTGCTGGGGGGCCAACGGCGGCGGCCAGCTCGGTGACGGCACCACCACCACACGGTCGACCCCGGTGGCCGTCGGCTCGGCGCAGTGGCTCGCCGTGGCGGGCGGCGGATCCCACACCTGCGGCATCCAGACCTCGAACCAGCTGTTCTGCTGGGGCGACAACTCGGTGAACCAGCTGGGCGACGGCACCACCACGAACCGCACCACGCCGTTGCAGATCGGCACCCAGACCTGGAAGTCGGTCGACGTCGGCGAGCAGCACTCCTGCGCCATCCGGTCCGACGACCAGCTCTGGTGCTGGGGCTACAACTCGTCGGGCCAGGTCGGCGACGGGACCACCGTCAACCGGTCGCTGCCGGTCCGGGTCGGCACCTCGACCTGGAAGTCGGTGTCGGCGGGCACCGCCTTCACGTGCGGCATCCGCTCCGACGACACCCTCTGGTGCTGGGGCTTCAACCCCGATGGGCGCGTGGGCGACGGCACCACGACGAACCGCTCCGCACCGGTCAAGGTCGGCTCGTCGACCTGGAAGCAGGTCAACGCCGGTCAGCGCCATGCCTGTGCGATCCGCTCCGACAACCGCCTCTTCTGCTGGGGGGCCGACAACAACAACCAGCTCGGTGACGGGAGCTACACCAACCAGTCGTCGCCGGTGCAGGTCGGTGACGAGAGCTACCAGGGCTACGAGTGGAAGGACGTGGCCGCGGGCGCCGAGCACACGTGTGCGATCCAGACGAGCGGCGAGCTCGACTGCTGGGGGAGCAACAGCGCCGGCCAGATGGGCGACATCCAGAACACCGGCACCACGAACCCGATGCCGATCGGGGGTGCCTACCGCTACACCGACGTCGAGGCCGGACGCCTCACCACCTACGGCATGGCCAGCTAGCTCAGGGCCGGCCCACCGACGACCTCCGCGCCGCGCTCGCGTCGGCGAGCGCGGTGCGGAGGGAGTCGGCGGCGTCGAGGGTGCGGATCGGGAACGGGATGTCGATGCCCGCGTCGTCCAACGCGGCCTTCACGGCGAGCACCGCCTCGTGCAGCACGCGTCGATGGGTGAGCTGCTGCGGCTCGGTCCAGTACCGCACGTCGATCGAGATGGCGCTGTCGTCGAAGGTGGTGAGCAGCGCCTCGGGCGCAGGGTCCTCGGCCACGCCGTCGACGGTGGCGAGGGCGTCGGTGCAGGCCCGGCACGCAGCGGCGAGGTCGGCGTCGTAGCCGACCCCGACCACCAGGCTCGTCCGCCGGCTGGCGAAGGCGGTCTGGATCTGGATGGCCGACTGGTACACCTCGGTGTTGGGGATGATCACCCGAACGCCGTCGTAGGTCCGGATCGACGTCTCGCGGATCGAGATCTCCTCGACGGTGCCCTCGTGCTCGCCGACGGCGATCTGGTCGCCGCTCACGAACGGCTGGCGGAAGATGAGCAGCAGCCCGGCGAGCAGGTTCGAAAGGATGTCCTGGAAGGCGAGCCCGGCGGCGATCGAGAACACTCCGAGGCCGGCCAGCACGTCCACCGGCTGCACCGACGGGAAGGCGATGGTGACGGCGACGATGGTGCCGGCCACCCCGACCGCCCAGCCGATGAGCTTCGACACCACCGCCGAGAAGCTGGGCGCGCGGCGTCGGCGCAGCTGCGGCCGGACCAGGCGACGCGTGATCGCTCCGGCCACCCAACCCACCACGAGGACCGCCAGCGCCGTGGCGAGGCGGGGGAGCGCGTCGAGGAAGGCGTCCACGGTGGCGATCGGTCGGGATCAGCCCTCGGCCCGGCGGCGGTCGTCGGTCGCCAGGGCGTCGATCAGGTCGTCCTTGGTGGCGTCGCCGGACACGTCGATGCCGCGCTCGTGGGCGATGCCGATCACCTCGGCCTTGCCGAGCGACTCGTAGCGCTGGCGAGCGGCCTGGTGGTCGTGGTCGGCCTCCCGGTGGATGGTGCCCCGGAAGCCTCCGGTGGAGCGGCCGCGCCGCTCGATGAAGTCCTTGAAGGATCGCAGGTCGATCTCGGCACGGTCGTCGGCCAGGCCGCCCTTGTCGGCCACCTGCTCCACGAAGCCCTCGGGCTCGAGGTCGAGCTGGAGCACCACGCGCGTGCGCTCGTCGGCCAACGGGTGGAACGTGACCGCCCCGGCGTTCGCGGTGCCGTCGACGGCCGTCCACGCCACGCGCTGGTCAGGGGTCTGCTCGGTGATCTCGGCCTCCCACTCGCGCTTCACGCCGAGGATCGAGGCCTTGAACCGGACGTGGCGGTCGTCCAGCTGCTCGACCTCCTTCACGTGGCGCATGAACAGCGGGAAGTCCTCGAACTGCGTCCACTGGTCGTACGCGGTTCGCACCGGCACATCGACATCGATCTCGCTCAGCATGGGTTCCCTCCTGGGTCGGCGATCTCCCACCCACTACCCGCCCCGCCGCTGCCGGTAGACGCGCGCACCAGGGCGGCGGGGTCGTCTGGATCGGTCTCCGACGGGGAACGGATGGGCCATGGCATTCATCCTCTGGCTCATCGCCGTCATCCTCGTCATCGCCGGGATCGTCCGGCTCATCCGGGCGAGCGACTACCTCGGCGGCATCGCCCTCATCATCCTCGGGTTCCTCGTGGGGCCCGGTGGCGTGAGCATCTTCACCACCATCCACCCCTGACCGCCGCCCGTCCCTCGTGCGGTTGGTACTGATCCGCCACGGCGACGCCCACGCCGGCTTCCACGGCCCGATAGCCGGGCCGCGAGGGTGCGCGGGTCTGACTCCGCTCGGGCGGGTGCAGGCCGAGGCGCTGCGGGACCACCTGGCCCGCAGCAGGCGCGTGGAGGCCGACGTCCTCCTCGCGAGCATCCTTCCGCGTGCCATCGAGACGGCGACCATCATCGGCCCGGGCCTCGGGATGGAGGTGGGCAACCACGACTGCGACCTGTGCGAGGTGCACACCGGCGAGGCCGATGGCATGGACTGGGCCGAGTACAACGCCCAGCACGGCTCGTTCGACATGGAGGCCGAGCCCGACCGCCCCTTCGCCCCGGGCGGCGAGAGCTGGAACGGGTTCCACGGTCGGGTCCGGCGCACGCTCGACCGCCTGGCCGAGGAGCACGCCGACCAGACCGTGGTGGCCGTCTGCCATGCCGGCGTGATCATGGCGTCGATGCGGCTCCTGCTCGGGATCCTCGACCCGAAGATCAGCGCGCACCTCCGGCCGTCGAACACCGGCCTCACCGAGTGGGAGCACCACCAGGGGGCATGGACGCTCCGGTCCTACAACGAGGCGGTCCACCTCCGGAACCTGAGCGGACGGATGGTCGCCCAGGCCGCCGCCGACGCGCCGTCGCCATCGTGATCGAAGCCGAAGCCGAAGACGGATCGGGCGAGGCGTTCACGGTGGGCGCAGCGCGCGACGCGGCGGCCCGGGACGAGCTCGCCGCGTGGGTGGCACGGTTCCTGGCCAGCCCGGGCAGCGACAACGCCGGCCTGGCCGCGCTGCTCGGCGATCCGCCTCGCTCCTGGTTGGGTCCCGTGCTGCTGCCGATCGATCGGCTGCTCCGCCTGGCCGGGCCGAAGGGGCACCCCGTGCTGCGAGAGGTGGACGACGAGGAGTGGCGCGACGACGTGGACGACCTCGCCCGCAAGGTCGACGACGGGCGCGAGCCGCCGCCCGTGGTGGTGTCGCACCGAGCGGACGAGCTCCACCTCGAGGATGGGAACCACCGGGTCGAGGCCGTTCGTCGGGCCGGCGGCGACCACGTGTGGGCCGTGGTCGCCTTCGACGACGCCGAGGCCCGCGACGGCTTCGTGGAGCGCACCCGCCTCGACGGCTGACCCGTCGGCACGTCGGCAGCGCCTGGTCCCGCCGGACCCTACGATCATGCGCGTGATCACGTCGCGGGTGTGACCTCGGGCGCACACCGGTACACTTCGGCTCTGGCGTGCCGGGAAGTCTGGTCGGCGTACCTGTTCCCGACCCCGGAGACGAGTCGCGGTGGCGCGACCCGAACACGCCTGCGCGCCGGACACCCGTACCGGTAGCTCCTGCCCGAACGCCCCTGCTCGCCCCGCCCATGGCCGAGGTCGGTAGCGGTGCTGTTCGGCCTGATCGCCCTGCACGCTGCCGCCGGGCTCGTGGTGCTGGTGGGGGCACGACGCCTCGGCCGCTGGGGGTTCGTGGTGGGTGGCACCGCGCCGCTGGCGGCCGCGCTCGTGGCTCTGGCGAGCGCGGGTGCCGTCCTCGACGGACGGTCGACGACCCAGCGCGCCGGCTGGGTGCCCCAGCTCGGCCTCACCCTCGACCTCCGGCTCGATGCCTTCGCGCTCCTGATGGTGGCGCTGGTGTCGGGGATCGGCACGCTCGTGTTCGCCTACGCCTGGCACTACTTCGCCGGGTCGGCGTACGCGGGGCGGGCTGCGGGGCTGCTCACGCTGTTCGCCGGATCGATGCTCGGCGTGGTGCTCGCCGACAACCTGCTCGTCCTCTACGGGTTCTGGGAGCTCACGTCGATCACGTCCTACCTGCTGATCGGCCTGCACGACGACGACCGCGACGCCCGGGACGGCGCCCTGCACGCGCTGCTCGTCACCGGCCTGGGCGGCCTCGCGATGCTCGGCGGCTTCGTGCTGCTCGGCCACGCCGCCGGCACGCTGCAGCTCAGCGCGCTGCTCGCCGACCCGCCGAGCGGCGGCGTGGTGCCGGTGGCGTTGGTGCTCGTGCTGCTCGGTGCGTTCACGAAGTCCGCCCAGTACCCGTTCCACAGCTGGCTCCCCCGGGCGATGGTGGCGCCGACGCCGATCAGCGCCTACCTGCACTCGGCCGCCATGGTGAAGGCGGGGGTGTACCTGGTGGCCCGGTTCGCCCCGGCGTTCGCCGACGTGGGCCCGTGGCGGCCGCTCGTGGTGGGCGTCGGCCTGGTCACGATGGTGGCGGGTGGCCTGCGCGCCTTGCGCCCGTTCGACCTCAAGCAGCTCCTCGCCTTCGGCACGATCAGCCAGCTCGGGTTCCTGGTGGTGCTCTTCGGGTTGGGTCGGCCCGAGGCCACGGCGGCAGCCTGCGCGCTGCTGCTCGCCCACGCCCTGTTCAAGGCGGCGCTGTTCATGGTGGTGGGGATCGTCGACCACGCCGCCCACACCCGCGACCTCCGCCGACTGCCGCTGCTGGGCGCGGGGTGGCGGGCCACCCGAGCCGTGGCGCTCGTCAGCGCGGCGTCGATGGCCGCGATCCCCCCGCTCGCCGGGTTCGTGGCGAAGGAGAAGGCCTATGCGGCCCTGGTGCACGGCGACGCGACCGACCGCGCCATCCTCGCCGTGCTCGTGGTCGGCTCCATGCTCACCGTCGCCTACAGCGCCCGCTTCGCCGCGGCGCTCTGGCGCCCGGACCTGCTGGTGGTGCCGTCCGAGCCGAGGACGACCCTCGACGCCGGACCCCGTCACGGGATCCTCGCTCCCGCGCTCGTCCTCGCCTCGGCCACCGCCCTGCTCGGGCTCTGGCCGGCGACGTGGTCCAGGCTGGTGGACGGCGCCGCCAACTCGCTCGACCCGGCGGCCCACGCGCACCTCGAGCTGTGGCACGGGTTCAACGCCACGCTGGCGCTGTCGGCGATCACGCTGGCGGGCGGCGCGCTGATCTTCGCCCTCCGACGGCCGGTGAGCGCGCTGCAGGCCCGGCTCGCTCCCCGTCGCAGCGGGGTGGACGCCTACGACGCCAGCGTGCGCGGCGTGCTCCGCGGGGCGGGCTGGGTGACGAGCGTGGTCCAGTCGGGCTCGCTCCCCGTGTACGCCGGGATCATCCTGGCCACCGCGGCGCTGGCCCCCCTGCTGGCGATGGTGAGCGGGGCGTGGTGGCCGGGTTGGCCCGACGCGATCGGACGGGCCGGACAGATCCCCGCCGCGGGGATGCTCGTGGCCGGGGCGACGGCGGCCACCGTGGCCACCCGGCGGTTCGCCGCCGCGCTCCTGCTGGGCGTCGTGGGCTACGGCATGGCGCTGCTGTTCGTGGTGCAGGGCGCGCCGGACCTCGCCCTCACGCAGTTCGCGGTGGAGACGCTGTCGGTGGTGGTGTTCCTGCTCGTGCTGCGTCGCCTTCCGGACCGCTTCGAGCGCGAGTCGCAACCGCTCCTCGGGCGCGCGGCACGACTGGCCGTGTCGGCCCTCGTGGGCGTCTGGGTGGCGGTCGGGGCGATCGCCTTCTCCGGTGCTCGCACCGCGGCGCCGGTCTCGGAGGAGATGGTGGCGCGATCGCTGCCCGAGGGCTATGGGGAGAACGTCGTCAACGTCATCCTCGTCGACATCCGTGGGCTCGACACGATGGGCGAGATCACGGTGCTCGTGGCGGCGGGCATCGGCATCGCCGCGCTGGCCCGGGCCGGCCGGCCGCCGCGGCCTCGGCCCGAGCGCCGTTCCATCCGGGAGCACCGCGAGGAGGTCGGGGCATGAGGTATCGGCGCTCGGTGATCTTCGACGCCACGGTCACGCTGGTGTTCGACGGCGCCCTGGTGCTGTCGGCGTACCTGCTCTTCGCCGGGCACAACCAACCGGGCGGCGGGTTCGTGGGAGGCCTCGTGGCCGCCGGTGCCATCGCCCTGCACTACGTGGCCGGCGGCGGCGACCAGGTCCGATCCCTGCTCGGCGTGCAGCCGTGGACGCTCCTGTCGATCGGTCTGGCGCTCGCCGTCGGCACCGCCGTGGTGCCGGTGCTGTTCGGTGCGAACCCCCTCGACCAGGAGGCGTACCAGGTCGAGCTCCTGGTCCTGGGCAAGGCGAAGGCCACCACCGCGCTCGTGTTCGACGCCGGGGTGTACCTCGTGGTGGTCGGGCTGATGCTCATGATCCTGGAGGGCCTGGGCCTTGCCTCGGACGAACCCCTCGACGACGGGGAGGTCGAGCGGTGAACCTGCTCCTGGTCGTCACCGCCGCGTTCCTGTGCGCGTGCGGGACCTACCTCGTGCTCAGCCGCCACCTGAGCCGCGTGATCATCGGGATCGGCCTGCTCGGCCACGGGGTCAACGTGCTGCTGGTCCTCTCCGGCGGCGACGGGGGTCGGCCGGCGTTCGTGGGCGGCGACGGGGGCCCCGTGGCCGACCCGCTGCCGCAGGCGCTCGTGCTCACCGCGATCGTGATCACCTTCGGCGTGATCGCGTTCCTGCTGGCCCTGGCCTACCGGAGCTGGCGCGTCACCGGGAACGACGAGGTGGAGGACGACGTGGAGGACCGCCGCATCGCTCGCGAGGCCCACCAGGGCGAGCCGGAGGCGTCGACGTGACCGGCCTCGTGGTGGGCCCGATCCTGGTGCCGCTGCTCGGCGCCGCGCTCGCCATGGCGCTCGGCCGATCGCGCCCGGCCCAGCGCGTGGTCAGCCTCGTGGCCCTCGCCACGTCGGTGGTGCTCAGCGCGCTGCTGCTCGTGCGGGTCGACGACGGCGGGATCGTGGCCGTCCGGGCCGGCGGTTGGCCCGCCCCGATCGGGATCACCCTGGTGGCCGACCGGCTCGCCGCGATCATGCTCGTGCTCGCCACCACGATGCTGCTCGCGGTGGTGGTCTACGCGATCGGCCAAGGCGGGGCCGAGCGGGACCACGTGGGCTTCCACACCGTGTACCTGATCCTCGCCGCGGGGGTGGCCGGGGCGTTCCTCACCGGCGATCTGTTCAACCTCTTCGTGGCGTTCGAGGTCATGCTCATGGCCAGCTACGTGCTGCTCACGCTGGGCGGGCGCCCCGACCAGGTCCGCAGCGGCATGACCTACGTGGTCATCAGCCTGCTGGCCTCGGCGCTGTTCCTCGTGGCCCTGGCGTTCGTCTACGCCGCCACGGGCACCCTGTCGCTCGCCGACCTGAGCACCAAGGTGGCCGAGCTGCCCGCAGGCGTCCGCAGCGGGCTCGCGCTCCTGCTGATCGTGGTCTTCGGCATCAAGTCGGCGATCTTCCCGCTCTTCTTCTGGCTGCCCGACTCCTACCCGACGGCGCCGTCGCCGGTGACCGCCGTATTCGCCGGCCTGCTCACCAAGGTGGGCGTGTACGCCCTCATCCGCACCCAGACGCTCCTGTTCCCCGCCGACACCCAGCCCGGCGCCCTGCTCCTGGCGGTGGCGTCCCTCACGATGGTGGTGGGCGTCCTGGGTGCCATCAGCCAGCACGACGTCAAGCGGATCCTGTCGTTCCACATCGTGAGCCAGATCGGCTACATGGTGATGGGCCTGGGCCTGTTCACCGTGGCCGGGCTCGCCGGTGCGGTGCTCTACATCGTCCACCACATCGTGGTGAAGACGAGCCTGTTCCTGGTGGCCGGCCTGATCGAGGCCCGCTCCGGCACCGCGGAGCTCGACCGCCTGTCCGGCCTCGCCCGCGTCGAGCCCCTCCTCGCCGCGCTGTTCCTCCTGCCGGCGCTCAGCCTGGCCGGCATCCCGCCGTTCTCCGGCTTCGTGGCCAAGCTGGCCCTCCTCGACGCCGGCGTGGGCGCCGAGGCCTGGGCGGTGGTGGCCGCCAGCCTCGCGGTCAGCCTGCTGACGCTGTACTCGATGACCAAGATCTGGGCCAACGCCTTCTGGGGGCCGCCCCGGGAGCCCGAGAGCTCCGTGGTCGCCGTGGGCGCCGACCGGCGCCTCATGGCCGGAGCCACCGCCGGGCTCGTGGCGCTGAGCCTCGGGATCGCCGTGGCCTCGGGCCCGCTGTACGACCTCGCCGAGCGGGCGGCCACCGATCTGGTCGATCGGCGCCCGTACATCGAGGCGGTGCTGGAGCCGTGATGCGGGCCGTTCGCGTGGTGCTCGTGGTCGCCCTCTGGGTGGGGATGTGGGGCGACGCGACCCCGGCCAACCTGATCAGCGGGGTCGCCCTCGGACTCCTGATCGTCGCCTCGTTCGACACCTGGCGCCACGGTCGGCTCGTGGTCCGCCCCATCGCCGCGGCGCGCTTCGCCGGCTACTTCGCCGTCAAGCTGGTGGAGGCCACCCTCGTGGTGGCCCGCACCGTGATCGCGCCCCGGGGCGCGGTGCACACCGGGATCATCGCCCTCCCGCTGCGCGAGTGCTCCGACGCGGTGGCCACCGTGGTGGCCGACGCCATCAGCCTCACGCCGGGGACGCTCACGCTCGAGGTGCGCCGCGACCCGCTCACGCTCTACGTCCACGCCATCGACCTGCGCGACGTGGAGAAGGTGCGCGCCGACATCCGCACCCTCGAGGTGCTCGCCGTGCGCGCCTTCGGGAGCCCCGAGGCCGTGGCCGGCCTCGCCGAGGACGACAGCCGAGCCTGGGAGACCCGATGATCACGATCGCGCTGGTGCTGCTGGCCGTGGGCGGGAGCTGCTTCGTCGGACGGGCGATCGCCGGGCCGTCGCTCGCCGACCGCGTGGTGGCCATCGACGGCCTGGTGGTCACGATCGTGGCCGCGATCCTGCTGACCTCGGTGCGGTCGGGCAACACGCGCTACCTCGACGTCGGCCTGGTGGTGGCCTTCATCGGCTTCGTGGGCACGGCGGCCGGTGCTCGCTTCATCGAGCGGCGAGGGGGCTGAGGTGGGCGACGTGGAGACGGTGGTGGTGGGCGCCGTGGCCCTGGCGGGCTCCCTGCTCGTGCTGCTGGCGGGGATCGGGGTGCTGATCGTCCGGGAGGGGGGGGGGTGG
>JAHBSN010000101.1 GCA_019639095.1 Actinomycetota bacterium | reverse complement strand
CCTGGCCGAGGTCGTTGCGCACGAGGTCGACGATCATCACGTTCTCGGCGCGGTCCTTGGCCAGGAACCCCGACCTGGTGGCCGCCGTCCCCTTGATGGGCGACGACCACACCCGATCCCCGTCGCGGGCGAGGAAGCACTCCGGCGACGCCGACGCCACGTGCACCCCCTGGTCCGGCAGCCGCACCACCGCCGAGAACGGTGCCGGGTTCCCCTCGGCGAGCGCGGCACCGAGCGCCGCCACGTCGGCGCCCGGGGGCAGGGGAGCGGCGAGCACCCGCGTCAGGTTCACCTGGTAGACGTCTCCACGGCCGATGGCGGATCGCACCGCCGAGACCCCGGCCCGGAACCCGGCCGCGTCGAGCGACGACCGCCACGCCTCGGGGGCCACCCCCACCCACGGACGCCCCCGCCACGGGCGCGCCGGGCGCACCTGGTCGAACCGGGCGCACACGGGCGACCCGTCGAAGGGCAGCACGACGGCCCACGAGCCCGTGCTGTCCAGGGCGCGCAGGTCGCTCGTGACGTCGCGCAGCCCGGTCAGCAGCCGGTCGCCCACCACGGCCAGCGCGGGAGGTCGACGGTCGCCGGGCATGGGGGCAGCGTAGGGCCGGCCCGCCGGGGCGCCTTCGGTAGGGTGCGCCCCGATGAACTTCGACTTCAGCGACGAGACCGAGCAGTTCCGCAAGGTGGTCCGCGACTTCGCCGAGTCCGAGGTCGCCCCCCACGCCGAGGCCTGGGACCGCGACCACACCTTCCCCACCGACGTGGTGCGGGCCATGGGCGAGCTGGGCCTGTTCGGCCTGCCGTTCCCCGAGGAGTACGGCGGGTCGGGGTCGGACTTCACCACGCTCTGCGTGGCCATCGAGGAGCTGGCCCGGGTCGACCAGTCGGTGTCCATCACCCTCGAGGCCGGCGTCGGCCTCGGTGCCAACCCCATCTTCCAGTTCGGCACCGAGGAGCAGCGCCAGCGCTGGTTGCCCGACCTCTGCGCCGGCCGCGCGCTCGGCGGCTTCGGCCTCACCGAGCCGGAGGCCGGCAGCGACGCCGGCGGCACCCGCACCCGCGCCGTGCTCGACGAGTCCACGAACGAGTGGGTCATCAACGGCGAGAAGGCGTTCATCACCAACTCGGGCACCGAGCTCACCTCGATCGTCACCATCACGGCCCGCACCGACGCGCCGGGCAGCACCGGCAAGCCCGAGATCAGCACCATCGTGGTGCCCGCCGGCACCCCCGGGTTCGAGGTCCAGCCGCCCTACCGGAAGATGGGCTGGCACGCCTCGGACACCCACGGCCTCACCTTCACCGACTGCCGCGTCCCCGCCGACCACCTCCTCGGCGAGCGCGGCCGCGGCTTCGCCAACTTCCTCGCCATCCTCGACGACGGCCGGGTGGCCATCGCCGCCCTCGCGGTCGGCGTGATCCAGGCCTGCCTCGAGCAGAGCGTCCAGTACGCCAAGGACCGCAACGCGTTCGGCAAGCCCATCGGCTCCAACCAGGCGGTGGCGTTCAAGTGCGCCGACCTCGCGGTGATGGCCGAGACCGCCCGAGACCTCACCTACCACGCCGCCTGGCTCAAGGACGTGGGTCGCCCCTTCAAGCGCGAGGCCGCCATGGCCAAGCTCTACGCGACCGAGGCGGCCGTCACCGCCACCCGCGAGGCCACCCAGATCTTCGGTGGCTACGGCTTCATGGACGAGACGCCGGTGGCCCGCCACTACCGGGACTCGAAGATCCTCGAGATCGGCGAGGGCACCTCGGAGGTGCAGCGGATGATCATCGCTCGGGACCTCGGCCTGCCGCTGTAGCGCGGCAGCCGACAACTAGCTTCGAGCGCCATGTCCCCCCGACCGGTCGGCGGGCGGCTGCGTCGAACCTGGCCGCAGCGCCTCCTGATCTGCTTCAACGTCGTCTGCATCGTCGTCGCCCTCACGGGTGCCGGCATGGTCGCCTACGCCAAGAAGACCGTCGCCCAGATCCCGCGCATCAGCCTCGACCGCGGCACCATCACGCCGGTGGAGGACCTGCCGCCGGGTGAGCCGCAGAACTTCCTGATCGTGGGCGTGGACTCCGACGAGAACCTGCCCGCCGACGATCGCGTGCGCGACGGGCGCGACTCCGGCCCCGAGAAGGCCGTGGGCCAGCGCTCGGACACGATCATGGTGGTGCGGATCGACCCGGGCCAGACCCAGGCGCGCATCCTGTCGTTCCCGCGCGACCTGTGGGTGCAGATCCCCGGCCACGGCAAGCAGAAGATCAACGCCGCCATGGCCTACGGCGCCGACAGCGGACCGAGCCTGCTGATGGCCACCATCAAGGCCAACTTCGACATCGACATCAACCACTACGTGCAGGTCGACTTCGCCGCGTTCAAGAACATCGTCGCCCTGATCGGCGGGGTGAAGGTGTACCTCAACGCCCCGGTGCGCGACGGCCACTCCGGGCTCTACCAGCCCAACGCCGGGTGCAGCCTGCTCGACGCCGACCAGGCCCTCGCCTACGCCCGCAGCCGGTACCTCCAGTACCAGGACGAGCGGGGCCGCTGGCGGTCGGACCCGGGCTCGGACCTCAGCCGGATCACCCGCCAGCAGTACTTCGTGCGCAAGGTCCTGAGCCGGGCCATCGAGAAGGGCGCGCGCAACCCGGTCACGCTCACCCGCATGGTCGACACCGCCACCGGCAAGGGCATCGCCCTCGACCCGTTCACGACCCCCCAGGACCTGATCAACCTGGGCCGCACCTTCAAGGACTTCGACCCGCAGACGCTGCGCACCGACACCCTGCCGGTGGTCGACGCCACCCGGGGCGGGGCCGACGTCCTGCTGCTGATCGAGGACGAGGCCGAGCCGATCCTGGCCCAGTACCGGGGGACCGGCACCGCGGGGGCGGCCTCGAGCGTCGACCCCTCCTCGGTGTCGGTGCGGGTCGTCAACGGGACCGGCACCCTCAACCAGGGCGCCGACACCACCGACCGGCTCGCCTCGGTGGGCTTCCTGGTGTCCTCGCCCGGGGCGGACGCGGTCGACCAGCCCCTGCGCACCGAGGTGCGCTACCACCCGGGCAAGGAGGGCGACGCCCTGCTCGTGGCCCGCTACCTGGCCGCCGACCCCGTGCTGATCGCCGACGACGGCGTCGACCAGGTCACGGTGGTGACCGGACCCGACTTCTTCGGGGTGGCCGACGAGCCCCGCCCGGCCGAGGCCCTGGCCGGCGCCACCAGCACCACCACCTCCACCGTGCCCGAGGCCACCACCAGCACCTCCACCACCGAGGTCGCCACGGTCGACCCGTCGGCCTCCACCACCTCCACCACGGTGCCCGCGGAGGAGCCCTACCTGCCGGGCACACCGCCGCCCGGGGAATCTTGCGGCTGAGCCACCCCCACTAGCATCGCCCGGATGGGAAGCAAGATCGCGATCATCGGCACGGGCTACGTGGGGCTCACCACGGGTGCCTGCCTCGCCCACCTGGGACACACGGTGGTGTGCGCCGATGTGGTGCAGGAGAAGGTCGACGCCCTCAACCGGGGTGAGGTGCCGATCCTCGAGGCGGGCCTCGACGACCTGGTCCAGGAGGGCCTCCGGTCGGGTCAGCTGACCTTCGTGATGGGCGCCGAGAACGCGGTCGCCGAAGCGGAGTTCGTGTACCTGTGCGTCCCCACCCCCCAGGGCGAGGACGGTTCGGCCGACCTGTCCTACATCCAGCAGGCGGCGGCCCAGATCGCTCCGCACCTGCTCTCGGAGGCGGTGGTCATCAACAAGTCCACCGTGCCGGTGGGCTCCACCCGGGTGGTGGAGAAGGCGCTCGGCCGCAGCGATGTGTTCGTGGTCTCCAACCCGGAGTTCCTCCGGGAGGGCTCGGCGGTGCACGACTTCCTGAACCCCGACCGCGTGGTCATCGGCGCCGACGACCAGGGCACTGCGATCCGCGTCGCCGGCCTCTACCTCGGCCTCGCGGCGCCCCTGCAGGTGACCGACCCGGCCTCGGCCGAGACCATCAAGTACGCCTCCAACGCCTTCCTCGCCACCAAGATCAGCTTCGTGAACGCCATCGCCGCGGTGTGCGAGGCGGTCGGGGCCGACGTCAACGACGTGGTGCTCGGCATGGGCTACGACAAGCGCATCGGCAACGCCTTCCTTCGCCCCGGCCCCGGCTGGGGCGGCAGCTGCTTCCCCAAGGACTCCCACGCCCTGGTGCGCATCGCCGAGGACGCCGGCTACGACTTCGGGCTGCTCAAGGGCGTGATCGACGTCAACGAGGACCAGTTCGCCCGCGTGGCCGACAAGATCGAGCGGATGGCCGGCGGCTCGGTCGACGGCAAGGTCGTGGCCGTGTGGGGCCTCACCTTCAAGGCCCGCACCGACGACCTGCGGGACTCGCCGTCGCTCAACATCGTCGGTCGGCTCCGCCAGCGCGGGGCGCGCATCCAGGCGTACGACCCCTCGCTCGAGGACGCGTCGGACCCCCGCCTCGAGGGGATCGAGGTCACGCCGGACCCCTACGCCGCCACGGCCGGGGCCGACGTGCTGGCCATCCTCACCGAGTGGGACGAGTTCAAGTGGCTCGACTTCGACAAGGTCGGCGAGAACATGGCCCAGAAGCGGGTGGTCGACGGGCGCAACCTCGTCGACCGCACCGGCCTGGTGCGCCGCGGGTTCACCTACGAGGGCATCGGCCGGAGCTGATCGCGTGGGTCGGATCGTCGTCACCGGCGGGGCGGGGTTCCTCGGCTCGCACCTCTGCGCCCGCCTGCTCGACCGGGGCGATCAGGTGGTCTGCCTGGACAACCTGATCACCGGGTCGCTGTCGAACATCGAGCACCTCTTCGCCCGGCCGGGTTTCACGTTCGTGGAGCTCGACGTGAGCACCTACGTCTGGGTGCCCGGCGAGGTCGACGCCGTCATGCACTTCGCCAGCCCGGCGTCGCCCATCGACTTCGAGCGGATCCCGATCCAGATCCTGAAGGTGGGCAGCCTCGGCACCCACAACTCGCTGGGGCTGGCCAAGGCGAAGGGCGCCCGGTTCTTCCTGGCGTCCACCAGCGAGGTCTACGGCGATCCGCTGGTGCACCCCCAGCCGGAGACGTACTGGGGCAACGTCAACCCGATCGGGCCCCGTGGCGTCTACGACGAGGCCAAGCGCTTCGCCGAGGCCATCACGATGGCGTACCACCGCCACCACGGGCTCGACGTCCGCATCGTGCGGATCTTCAACACCTACGGCCCCCAGATGCGCCCCGACGACGGTCGCTCGGTGTCGAACTTCATCGTGCAGGCGCTCCAGGGCCGACCCCTCACCGTGTACGGCGACGGCAGCCAGACGCGCAGCTTCTGCTACGTGGACGACGAGGTCCGGGGCTTCCTCGCCCTCCTCGACTCGGACCTGGTGGGCCCCACCAACATCGGCAACCCGAACGAGTTCACGATCCTGGAGCTGGCTCAGGCCGTGCTGGAGGTGACGGGCTCGGCGTCGGAGATCGTGTTCGAGCCGCTGCCGGTGGACGACCCGATGCAGCGCAAGCCCGACATCGCGCGAGCGTCGGAGCACCTGGGCTGGAAGCCCGAGGTCGAGCTGCACGCCGGGATCGAGGCGACCGCGTCCTACTTCCGGCAGGTCCTCGGGCTCTGATCGGCTCTGGCTCCGATCAGCTCGGGCAGGAGCTCACCGGTTCGGCTGGCGAGTCCGAGAAGCGATCGGCGAGCCAGGCCAGGCCCTCACGGTAGGCGGGTGGGGCGGCCGCGGTGTGGCCGGCGCCGTCGGTGAGCACCCGGCGCTCCACCACCTGATCGACCTTGCACATGCGGTCGAGGAGGAACTTCGACAGGGTGATCGGGACGACGTCGTCCTTGTCGCTGTGGATGACCAGGATCGGGTCGGCGGTGGCCACGTTGCCGGGGTCGTTCTCGTCGGCGAGCTCGCCCCAGGGGCCGGCGTCGAACGCATCGGGGCGCACGACCTCGCCACGGGGGAGGTCGGACACCGCGCCGAACACGTCTCGGGCACAGCCCTCGTCGACGGCGTCGAGGCGGTTTTCGGCCTGCGGGGTGAGGAACGTGGACGGGTCGGCCTGCGGGTAGGCGGCGGCGTATCCGGCCACCATGAGGAACTGGAAGCCGGCGGGCGCGGCGCGCAGGATGACCTGCATCTCGGTGGCAGGTGCGCCGGCGAAGGTGCCGACCACGTCGAGATCAGGAGCCCACTCCCCGGCCACCTGGTTGGCCCACAGCGCACCGTGGCCGCCCTGGGAGTAGCCGGCGATGGCGAGGCGGTCGCCGGGGTCGGCGCCGGGCAGGGCGCCGGCGGCGAGGATGGCGTCGATCACGCTGCGACCCTCGCTCTGGCCGACGAGGTAGGGGTGCCGGCCGGGGGTGCCGAGGCCCTCGTAGTCGCTCATGGCCACGAGCCAGCCGTCGGCCACCTGGTTGGCGGTGAGGAGCAGCTCGCTGCCGGGCTTCTTCGACGGCGCGCACTGGTCGGCGATCCCGGTGGTGCCGTGGGCGATGGTGAGGAGGGGGCGGCCGCCGTCGGGGGCGGGCGCGTCGGGGACGAGGACGGTGCCGCTGACGGCGATGGGGTCGCCCTCGAGCGATTCGGACCGGTACAGGATCCGGTAGGTGGAGGCGCCGTCCACCACCGTCGGGGTCACCTGCTGGTAGCGCAGGAGCGTGCCGTGGGGGACGTCGGGGAGCGGGTCGGGGGCGGCGTACAGGTCGTCGTCGGCGCCGAGCTCCTGGGCCGGGGGCAGGGTGGTGGTGGTCGTCGAGGGCCGGGGCGCGGGGCCGGTGGTGGGGGAGACGGCTTCGGCGCCGCCGTCGCTGCCGCTGCACGCGGTGGCGGCCAGTGCCACCACGAGTGCCGAGACCAGCAGGCGGCCACGGCGTCGCCCACCCGGGGTGCCGGTTCGGACGGATCGGTCGCTTCGGACAGCAGGCACCACGATGACCTCGTGCTTCGCGTTTGGCGCAGAATCTGCGCAGATTCTGCGCCAAACGGCGCGGCGGCGTGGGTCGGGGTGGCGGGCGGAGGGAGCGGACGGGCGTCCGCCACGGTCAGTGGTCCCGGGACTCCGCCTCGGACCGGTTGGCCAGGTACCAGTCGACCGTGGCCCGGAGCCCCTCGGCGAACGGCGTGGTGGCCTCGAACCCGAACCGCTCCCGGGCCCGGGAGTTGTCGACCCGGCGCCGGGGCTGGCCGTCGGGCTTGGACGCATCCCACCGCAGCTCGCCGGTGAAGCCGGTGGCCTCGGCGACGTGGCCCACCAGCTCGCGGATGGGCATCTCGTGGTCGGTGCCCAGGTTCACCGGCTCCGGGTCGTCGTAGCGCTCGGCCGCGGCGACGATCCCGGCGGCGGCGTCGTCCACGTACAGGAACTCCCGACTGGCCGACCCGGTGCCCCACAGCTCGATGTGGTCGGCCCCGGCCTCCACCGCCTCGATGCACTTCTTCACGAGGGCGGGGATCACGTGGCTGACCATCGGGTTGAACTTGTCGCCCGGCCCGTAGAGGTTGGTGGGGATGAGGTAGATCACCTTCTGGCCGTACTGCTCGCGCACGGTCTGGGCGTGCACGAGCTGGGCCAGCTTGGCGATGCCGTAGGGCGCATTGGTCTCCTCGGGGTAGCCGCCCCAGAGCGACTCCTCGTGGAACGGGACCGGCGGCTCCTTGGGGTACGAGCACACCGTGCCCACCAGGACGGTCTTGTCGACGTCGTGGCTGCGAGCCTCCTCCACCACGTAGGTGCCCATGAGCAGGTTGTCGAGGTACAGCTCGGCGGGGTGCACCTGGTTGTACCCGATGCCGCCCACCCGGGCGGCCAGGTGGATCACGAGGTCCGGACGGGTGTGCGAGAACAGCTCGGCGGTGGCCGCCCGGTCCCGCAGGTCGACCTCGGCGCTGCTCGGGACCACCACCGACGCAGCCCCCGCCGCTTGGAGGCGGGCCACGACGGCCCGACCCAGGAACCCGTTGCCGCCGGTGACGAGCACGCAGCGATCGGTCCAGAAGTCGGTCATGGGCCAGATCGTACCGACCTCTGTGCGCACCGCTGATCTGGGGTCGGGCGCGACCAGCGGCCAGAATCGCAACCGTGGAGCGCACGCGCCGGGTGGCCGTCACGGTGGAGCAGTGCTGGCACCGCGTGCCCGGCGGCACCGCCACCGCCGCCCTCGGCACCATCGCCGCGCTCGCCGAGCGACCCGACCTGGACCTGATCGGCGTGGCGGCCCGCCACCGCGCCCCCGCCCCCGCGGCGTTCCGCCCGGGGGTGGCCGTCGCCCAGCTCCCGCTGCCGCGTCGTGCGCTGTACGAGACCTGGCACGCCCTGCGGTGGCCACCGGTCGAGCGGGCCACCGGACCCGTCGACGTGGTCCACGCCACCGCGGTCGCGGTGCCGCCCACCGCGGCGCCGCTGGTCGTGACCATCAACGACCTCGCCTTCCTGGCCGACCCGTCCCAGGCCACCCGGCACGGCAACCGGTTCTTCCGGCGCGGCACCGAACTGGCCCGCCGCCACGCCGCGCTGGTCCTGGTGCCGTCGGAGGCCACCGCCGCGGAGTGCCGACAGGCCGGCTTCGACCCGGGCCGGCTGCGGGTGGTGCCCTACGGCGTGACGCCGGTCGAGGTCGGTGCCGCCGACGTCGACGCGGCCCGCGCCCGGTACGGCCTCCACCGCCCCTACGTCCTGTTCGTGGGCACCGTGGAGCCCCGCAAGAACCTGGCTGCGGTGGTTGCGGCGATGGCGGCGCTCGACGGCCGGCAGGTCGACCTCGTCCTCGTGGGCCCCGACGGCTGGAACGAGGACCTGGCCCGTCGGCTCGCGCCGCTCGAGCCCACCACCATCGGGGTGCACCGCCCGGGCTTCGTGGCACCCGAGGAGCTGCCCGCCCTCTACGCCGGCGCCGCCGCCTTCTGCTACCCGAGCCTCCGCGAGGGCTTCGGCCTGCCGGTCCTCGAGGCCATGGCGCACGGCGCCCCGGTCGTCACGTCGTGCGGCACCGCCACCGCCGAGGTCGCCGGTCCCGACGCCCTGCTCGCGGAGCCGACCGACCACCGCCAGGTGGCCGAGGCGCTCGCCCACCTGCTCGACGACCCCGCCGCCGCCGATGACCTGCGCCGGCGCGGCCGGGCGAGGGCGGCCACCTACACGTGGGCGCGCACGGCCGACCTCGTGGCCGCCGCCTACGCCGAGGTGGCACCGTGACCGCCACCCGCTCCGGCCCGGCCCGCATCGGCGTGAACCTGCTCTGGCTGGTGCCAGGGGTGGTGGGGGGCAGCGAGGAGTACACCACCCGCCTGCTGCGCGCCCTCGCCGAGCAGGCCCCGCCGGACCTCCACCTCACCCTGTTCGCCTTGGCCTCGTTCGCCGATGCGCACCCCGACCTCGTGGCGTCGTACCCCACCGTCACCGCCCACCTCGACGGTCGCAACAAGGCGGAGCGGGTGGCGGCCGAGGCCACCTGGCTGGCGCGCGAGGCGGGCCGGCGCCGCATCGAGGTCCTCCACCACGCCGGGGGCGTGATCCCGCCCGGCCCCGCGGTCGGCCGGATCCCCGCGGTGCTCACGGTGCACGACCTCCAGCCCCTCCTCATGCCCGAGAACTTCTCGGCGGTGAAGCGGCGCTGGCTCCACACGATGCTCCCGCGATCGGCGCGCCGGGCGCGGACCGTGCTCACGCCCAGCGCCCCGACGTCGGCCTCGGTGGCCGACGTGCTCCACGTGCCGACCGACCGCATCCGCACGGTGCCCCACGGCGTGGTGTCGCCCGGCCCGGTGCCCGCGGGTCGGCTGCTCGAGGTCCGCCAGCGCTACCGGCTCGGCCGCCTGGTGGTGCTCTACCCGGCGATCACCTACCCCCACAAGGACCACCTCACCCTGGTGCGGGCCTTCGCCCGCATCGCCGCCGAGCGCCCCGACGCCACGCTCGTGCTCACGGGCGGCGCCGGGTCGGCGGAGGCCGAGGTGGCCGCCGCGGTCCGGGCCTCGGGCGTGGGGGACCAGGTCCGCCGGACCGGTCGCATCCCGTGGGCCGACCTCGACGCCCTCTACGAGCTGGCGGCGGCGGTGGCCGTGCCCAGCCGGTTCGAGGGCTTCGGCGCCCCGGCGCTCGAGGCCATGGCCGCCGGGTCGCCGCTCGTGGCCGCCGACGCCACCGCCCTGCCCTGGGTGGTGGACGACGGCGGGCTCCTGGTGCCCGTCGGCGACGACGCCGCGTGGGCCGAGGCGCTCGCCCGCCTGCTCGACGACCCGGCCGAGCGCGCCCGGCTGGCCGCGGCCGGGCGCCAGCGCGCCGCATCGTTCAGCTGGGACCGCGCCGGGCGGGCGCTGGCCGCCGGGT
The DNA here is from genome assembly GCA_019639095.1 of Actinomycetota bacterium. Taxonomy (GTDB): domain Bacteria; phylum Actinomycetota; class Acidimicrobiia; order Acidimicrobiales; family Iamiaceae; genus Aquihabitans. The sequence goes on along the minus strand of JAHBSN010000101.1, from coordinate 1,818 downwards.
ACCGCCAGGCGGTGGCCGTGGGCGAGGATGGAGCATCGTGAACCTGCTCGTCCTGTGCCCGCACTACGCGCCCGACGTGGCGCCCACCGGCGAGGTCATGACCCAGATCGCCGAGCAGCTCGTGGCCCGCGGCCACCGCCTCCACGTGGTGACGTCGCTGCCGTGGTACCGCCACCACGCCATCGAGCCGGGGTGGGAGGGGCGCCTGGTCCGCCACGAGGACACCTCGTGGGGTCGCATCACCCGCGTCCACCCGTTCCCCACCGACAAGGCGAACGTCCCGGCTCGGGCCCTGGCCTTCGGAGGGTTCACGGCGCTGGCCACCGCAGCGGGGATCGTCACCGGCCACCGACCCGACGCCGTGCTCGCCATGTCGCCGCCGCTCACCCTCGGCGCCGCGGGGTGGCTGGTGGCCCGACGCCACCGGGTGCCGTTCGTGTTCAACATCCAGGACGTGTTCCCCGACGTGGCGGTGGAGGTGGGGGCGATCACCAGCCGGCGGGTCATCGCCGCGGCGTCGTGGCTCGAGCGCGAGACCTACCTCCGAGCCGACGCGGTGACCGTCCTCTCCGACGACCTGGCCGACAACGTCGCCGCCAAGATCGCCGGCCGCCGGGGCGACGCGGGGCGGCGCGACAAGGTCCGCGTCATCCCGAACTTCATCGACACCGACTGGATCCGGCCTGGGCCCAAGGAGAACGCCTACCGCCGCGAGCACGGCCTCGAGGGCAAGACCGTCGTCATGTACGCCGGGAACGTGGGGTTCTCCCAGTCGCTCGACCTCGTGCTGGCCGCCGCCACCCACCTGGCCCACGACCCGCAGGTGGCGTTCGTGATCAACGGCGGAGGGTCGGCCCGACCCGTGCTCGAGCGGGCCGCCGCCGGGCTCCCCAACGTCCACTTCGTGGACATGGCCCCCAAGGACCGGCTGCCGGAGGTGGCCGCCGCCGCCGACGTGCACGTGGTGCCGCTGCGCACCGGCCTGGCCCGCTCCAGCGTGCCGTCCAAGCTGTACACGATCCTCGCCGCCGGACGTCCGGTGGTGGCCTCGGTCGACGCCGGCACCGAGGTGGCCCGCACCGTCGAGTCGGCGGGGGCAGGCCTGGCCGTACCCCCCGACGATCCCGAGGCATTCACCAAGGCGGTGGAGCGCCTCGTGCGGGCCCCGGAGGACGCCGAGGCGATGGGGGCGGCGGGGCGGCGCTTCGTGGAGGGCTGGGCGTCGCCGGCCGCGGTGGCCGAGGCCTACGAACGACTGTTCGTCGAACTCGCCGCTGAGCGCTGAGCTCAGAGCGGCGACCGGCTTGCGGCCCGACTCGGGACCGGTGGGTGGCGCCAAGTAGCGTGGCCGGCCATGGCATCGTCTTCCTCGGCCAAGAAAGTCGCGCGCGTCGCCGCCCGGAGCGGCAGTGGGACCAAGGCGAACAAGCAGTCGGCCTGGCTGTTCCCGGCCGCCATCGTGGCCATCGTGGCGCTCGGGGTCGGCATCGTCGTGTTCGCCCGCAGCAAGAACGCCGGCATCGGCAGCAACGACGAGAAGCCCCGTGCCCGCCTCACCGACAGCTCCGCCTACGACCACTGGCACGCCTCGTTCGCCATCAACGTGTGCGGCAAGGAGCAGCCGCCCGTGCAGGACGTCCAGGAGGACATCCTCGGCATCCACACCCACGGCGACGGCCTGGCCCACATCCACCCGTTCTCGCTGCGGGCGTCCGGCAAGCGGGCCACCATGGGCAAGTTCTTCGACCAGGTGGGCCTGGTGGTGACCGACGACGGCTTCAAGGGATCAGACGGCAAGGTCTACAAAGCCGGTGAGAC
>JAHBSN010000100.1 GCA_019639095.1 Actinomycetota bacterium | reverse complement strand
GATGGCCCAATTCAGGGCTGGCTCGGTGAGACCGGGTTCGTCACCGAACCGCTGCGCCGACTGACGTTGCAACCGGACCGGGTGACGGCGTTTCTGTGCGGTCCGGAAGCCATGATGCGGTTCGGTGCGCAGGCGCTGCTGGCCAAGGACATTGCGCCGCAATCGATCCGGGTGTCACTGGAGCGCAACATGCAATGCGGCATCGGCTGGTGCGGGCACTGCCAGCTCGGGCCGCTGCTGCTGTGCCGGGACGGCCCGGTGGTGGGCTATGACGTCGCCCGGCCGCTACTGGAAGTCGAGGAGCTCTGACATGCCCAGCCTCGCCGTCTGGAAGTTCGCGTCCTGCGATGGATGCCAGCTGACCATCCTGGACTGTGAAGACGAACTGCTCACCCTCGCCGAGCAGGTGCAGATCGCCACGTTCGCCGAGGCGTCCAGTGCCATGGTCGGCGGGCCCTACGACCTGTCGCTGGTCGAGGGCTCCATCACCACGCCCTCCGACGCGGAGCGGATCCGCGAGATACGCGAGCAGTCAACCACTCTGGTGGCCATCGGGGCGTGCGCCACGGCCGGCGGCATCCAGGCGTTGCGCAACTTCGCCGATATCGGCGAGTTCACCTCGGTGGTGTACGCCCGGCCGGACTACATCCACACCCTGGCCACCTCAACGCCGCCCTCGGCGCACGTCACCGTCGACTACGAACTGCGGGGCTGCCCGATCGACCGGCGCCAACTGCTCGACACCCTGGCCGCGCTGCTGGTGGGCCGCAAACCGCGACTGCCCGCCGCGACGGTGTGCACCGAATGCAAACGCTCCGGGGTCGCCTGCGTCACGGTGGCCGAGGGCATTCCGTGCCTCGGGCCGGTCACCCATGCCGGCTGCGGTGCGCTGTGCCCCCGGCACCACCGCGGGTGCTACGGCTGCTTCGGCCCGGCGGAGGACCCCAACGTGGCCGGCCTCGCCCTGAAGCTCGTGGACGACGGCATGCCGCGGGCCGACGTGGTGCTCGCCTTGCGCACCTTCGCCGCCTGGGCCGAGCCGTTCCGTGCCGAGAGCCGCCGCGACGAGGAGGGCGAACCGTGACCCACCGGGCGCCGGCCAGCCGGACCCTGAAGGTGGACGCCATCGCCCGGGTGGAGGGCGAGGGTGCGATGTACGTCGACATCCGGGGCGGCGAGGTGCACGACGTGCAGCTCCAGATCTACGAGCCGCCCCGGTTCTTCGAGGCGTTCCTGCGGGGTCGCCGGTACACCGAGCCCGCCGACATCACCGCCCGCATCTGCGGGATCTGCCCGGTGGCGTACCAGATGAGCGCGTGCGCGGCCATCGAGGATGCCTGCGGGGCGACCGTCGACGGCCCGCTCCGCGACCTCCGTCGCCTCCTCTACTGCGGCGAGTGGATCGAGAGCCACGCCCTGCACGTGCACCTGCTCCACGCCCCCGACTTCCTCGGGTACGCCGGTGCCGTCGACCTGGCCGCCGACCACGCCGACCTGGTGCAGCGAGGCCTCGACATCAAGAAGGTCGGCAACCAGGTCCTCGAGGTGGTGGGCGGTCGGGCCATCCACCCGGTGAACGTGAAGGTGGGCGGCTTCTACCGGGTGCCCACCCGCGCCGAGCTGGCCCCGCTGGCCGAACGGCTGCGGTGGGCGCTTGACGCGTCGATCGACGTGGTGCGCTGGGTGTCGACCTTCGAGTTCCCCGACCACCACCACCCCCTCGAGGTGGTGGCGCTGCGGCACCCCGACGAGTACGCGGTGGTGGGCGGCCGGCTCGTGTCGGACCGCGGTCTCGACATCGTCCCCGCCGAGTTCGACGACCACGTGGTGGAGACCCACGTCGAGCGCTCCACCGCCCTGCACGCGCACCTGGTCGAGCGCGGCGAGTTCCTGGTCGGCCCCATGGCCCGCTTCGCGCTCAACCGCTCGCAGCTGGCACCGCCGGCCCTGGCGGTGGCCGACGAGGTGGGCCTGGGCGCCGATGAGCGCAACCCGTTCCGATCGATCGTGGTGCGCTCGGTGGAGGTGGTCCACGCCGTGGCCGAGGCGCTGGCGATCATCGAGGCCTACGAGCCGCCGGACCGCCCGGCGGTGGACGTATCGCCCCGGGCCGGCGTGGGGTTCGGCTGGACCGAGGCCCCACGGGGAACCCTCTGGCACCGCTACGAGCTCGACGAGGACGGAACCATCCTGGACGCACGGATCGTGCCCCCCACGGCCCAGAACCAGCCCGCCATCGAGCACGACCTGTTCCACCTGGTGGCCGACCACGCCGGCCTCGACGACGCCGCCCTCCAGCACCTCTGCGAGCAGGCCATCCGCAACTTCGACCCCTGCATCTCCTGCGCCACCCACTTCCTCGACCTGCGGGTGGACCGATCGTGAGCGACCGGCGGCACCGCGTGGGCCGCGTGCCCAGGGTCGTCGTCATCGGCGTCGGCAACCGCTACCGCGGCGACGACGGCGTCGGCCACCGGGTGATCGACCGGTTGGGCGACGAGGTCGAGGAGGCCCAGTCCCAGGCCGGTCATCCGAGCCGCCCGCCCACCGGCCGGCTGCAGGGCACCGAGCTGCACTACAGCGACGGCGAGCCCAGCCGCCTCGTGGAGCAGTGGGACGGCGCCGACCTGGCCGTGGTGGTCGACGCCGTGGCCACCGGCGCCGACCCCGGCCGCGTGGTGGTGTTCGACGCCGCCATCGACGACCTCCCGGCACGCGCCGCCACCAGCTCGCACGCGGGCGGCGTGGGCGAGGCATGGGCGCTCGGCAGCGCGCTCGGCACCCTGCCCGGTCGCCTGCTCGTGGTGGGCGTGGAGGCCGGCTCGATCCACGACGGCGAGGGCCTGACCGAGGCCGTGTACGCCGCGCTGCCCATCGCCCACCGACTCGTCCGCGCCGCCATCGCCACCGCCCCGACGCTGGCACCGCACCCGACCAGCGCACCCTGACCCGACCCGCCGACCGCACCCACCACCGAGGAGCCCGTCCCGTGACCGACACCCGCCGCACCATCCCCTTCCGCCAGCTCGCCGTGGGCGACGTCGGGCTCGTCGGGGGCAAGAACTCCTCGCTCGGCGAGATGATCCAGCACCTCGCCGAGGCCGGCATCCGGGTGCCCGACGGGTTCGCCGCCACGTCGGCCGCCTACCGCGAGCTGCTCGCCCACAACGACCTCGAGGCGGTCATCCGCGACCAGATCGACGCCCTGCACCGCGATCCCGACTCGCTGCGGGCCGTGGGCGAGGCGATCCGCACCGCCTTCCAGGAGGCCACCATCCCGCCCGACCTCGCCGCCGAGCTCGCGGCCGACTACCGGGCGCTGTCGGCGGAGTACGGCGTGGACGACCTGCCGGTGGCGGTGCGCTCCTCGGCCACCGCCGAGGACCTGCCCGACGCCTCCTTCGCCGGCCAGCAGGAGAGCTACCTCAACGTGGTGGGCGAGGAGCAGCTCCTGCGCGCCTACCAGGACTGCGTCACCTCGCTGTGGGGCGACCGGGCCATCGCCTACCGGGAGGAGAACGGCTACGACCACCTCGACGTGGCCCTGTCGGTGGGCGTGCAGCGCATGGTGCGATCGGACCGCTGGGGGGCCGGGGTGATGTTCACGCTCGACACCGAGTCGGGCTTCCCGGAGATGGTCATCATCGACGCCGCCTGGGGCCTCGGCGAGTCGGTGGTGAAGGGCGAGGTGGACCCCGACCGCTACTCGGTGTTCAAGCCGTTCCTCGGCGACACCGACCTGGTGCCGGTGGTGAGCCGCGCCGTGGGCCGCAAGGAGACCAAGATCGTCTACGCCCGGAGCGGGGGCGGGAGCACCGACACGATCCCGTGCTCCTCGCACGAGCGCCACGCCCGCGTCCTCGACGACGCCGACGTCGTGGCCCTGGCCCGCTGGGCCGTGCTGATCGAGCACCACTACGGCCGCCCGATGGACATCGAGTGGGCCAAGGACGGCGACACCGGCGAGCTGTTCGTGGTGCAGGCCCGGCCCGAGACCGTGCAGGCCCAGCGCGGCGGGGCGGCCATGGTCCACTACACCGTGACCGCGAAGGGGGAGGTGCTGGCCGAGGGCCTGTCGGTCGGCGATGCGGTGGCCTCGGGCCCGGTCTGCGCGCTGGCGTCGGCCGCCGAGGGCGACCGCTTCCCCCAGGGCGGCGTGCTCGTGGCCGAGCTCACCGACCCCGACTGGATGCCGGTGATGCGCAAGGCGGCGGCCATCGTGACCGACCGCGGCGGGCGCACCTCCCACGCCGCCATCGTGTCCCGGGAGCTCGGCGTGCCGGCCGTGCTGGGCACCGAGCACGCCACCAAGGTGCTCACCGACGGCCAGGTGGTCACCGTCTCCTGCGCCGAGGGCGACGTGGGCTACGTCTACGAGGGCGAGGCCACCGTGCGGCGCGACGAGGTGGCCCTGGGCGAGCTGCCCGAGACCCGCACCAAGGTGATGCTCAACCTGGCCAACCCGGCCGCCGCGTTCCAGTGGTGGCGGCTGCCTGCCGACGGCATCGGCCTGGCCCGCATGGAGTTCGTGATCACCGAGCACATCCGGGTGCACCCGATGGCGCTCGCCCACCCCGAGCGGGTGACCGACCCGGCCGTGCGCCGCTCCATCGCCGCGCTCACCCGGGACCACGACTCGCCGTCGGACTACTTCGTCGACCGCCTCGCCTCCGGCGTCGCCTCGCTGTGCGCCGCGTACCACCCGCGCCCCACGATCCTGCGCCTGTCGGACTTCAAGACCAACGAGTACGCCAAGCTGCTCGGCGGCGGGCCCTTCGAGCCCGACGAGGAGAACCCGATGCTCGGCTGGCGCGGGGCCTCGCGCTACTACGACCCGGGCTACCGCGACGGCTTCGCCCTCGAGTGCCGGGCCATCCGCCGGGTCCGCAGCGAGATGGGCTTCCGGAACCTGGTGGTGATGGTGCCGTTCTGCCGCACCCCCAACGAGGCCGACCAGGTGCTGGCGGTGATGGCCGAGGAGGGCCTGGTGCGCGGCGAGGACGGGCTGCAGGTGTACGTGATGGCCGAGATCCCGTCGAACATCATCCTGGCCGAGGCCTTCGCCGAGCGCTTCGACGGCTTCTCGATCGGCTCGAACGACCTGACCCAGCTCACCCTCGGCGTGGACCGGGACTCCGAGGTGCTGGCCAGCCGCTTCGGCGCCGACGACCCCGCCGTGCTCTGGCTCATCCGGGACCTCATCGCCCGGGCCCACGCCGTGGACGGCCACGTCGGCTTCTGCGGCCAGGCCCCCTCCAACGACCCCGCCTACGCACGCCTGCTGGTGGAGGCCGGCATCGACAGCGTGAGCGTGACCCCGGACTCCTTCGTGGCCGTCAAGACCCAGATCGCCGCCGCCGAAGCCGAGCTCGGCTGAACCGCCCCCTCGTCAGGCGTGGGTGATCTCGGTGGGCCGTCGGAGGGCGGCGTCCACGATCCGGAAGGCGCCGAAGAGCAGCAGGCCGAGCGCGAGCACGACGAGGATCGGCGGGCCGTAGGCCTGGCGCACGAGCTCGACGAGGGCGCCGTCGAGGCCGCGGGCCTCGCTCGCGTCGTGCTGCAGGCCGGCGGTCACCAGGAACCAGCCCACCAGGGCGAACGCCACGCCGCGGGCGGCGTAGCCCACCGAGCCCAGGACGCCGACCGCCCGCTGTTGGCGGTCGTCCAGGCGGCTGCAGTCGAGCGAGTCGAGGAACGACCGGTCCACGGCGCGCCAGCCGTTCCACGCGCCGGTGCCGATGACGGCGAGGCCCACCACCACCACGATCACCGGGCCGCCGGTCATCGAGAGCAGGGTCGACGTCGACCGCTGCGCGCCGTCGCCTCCGCCGCGGTCGCCCCCACCCGCTGCGGCGGGGCCCTCGGTCAGCAGCCGGATCGCCGCCACGGTGAGGCTGGCGTAGAGCACGGCCCGACCGGCGTTGGCGGCCCGCTTGGCCAGCGAGGCCCCGTCCTCGTCGCCACCCAGGTCGCCCCGGACCGCGAGCACCGCCCGCCACCCCGCGTAGGCGGCCAACCCCACCGCGAGCACCACCAGCAGGACCTTGCCGTAGGGCTGCTGGGCCACGGTGCGCAGGGCGCCGCGCTGGCTGGGGTCCGCGTCGCGGTCGCCGCCGGCCACCTTGGCGGCCAGCAGCCCGACCACCGCGTAGAGCACGCCCTGGGTGGCGATCGCGGCTCGTCCTGCGCGCTCCACGCCGCGGTTCACCTGGAGCTGGCCCGACATCGGCACGCCGGTACCCGCCTCGTCCATCATGGAATCCTCACGGGTGGCCGACAGACTGCTCCCACCCCGCGAAGGAGATCTCCCGTGCGCCGACCCCTCTCGATCCTGCTGGCCGCCGTGGTGGTGGCCCTCGGCTGCTCGTCGTGCCTCACCACACCTGGCGACACGTCCCAGATCGAGTTCGTGAGCACGAGCACGCTCAACGGCTGGAAGTACGACTACTACCGGAACCGCGCGTACCCCTGCTCCATCAGCGGCTACCAGACCTTCGTGATCGGCACGAAGATCGGGTCGTCGGCCACGGCCACGGCGCCCCTGTGGCTGTGGCAGCACGGTGGCGGCATCGGGTTCTTCGACCCCACCGGCACGCCCACGCCCGACACCAAGCAGATGACCGAGCAGAGCGCCACCACGCTGCGAGGCGGGATCGCCAGCGCCGGCCTGGCCGCCCTGCTGCGCGCCGACCCCGCCGGGTTCCGGACGCTGGCCGTCTCCTACTGCAACCGCGACCTCTACAGCGGCACCGGCCAGGTCGACCCCAACAACCCGAACACCAACGAGGACGGCTCGATCAAGACCACCAACGGCCTGCTGGCCAGCAAGGCGGCGCTGGACTTCACACGGGACACCTACCCCACCGGCAGGTTCTTCGTGGCCGGTGGGAGCGCGGGCTCGGTGGGCTCCTACGCGCTCGGCTACGCCCTCCAGCTCTCCGACGACCCGCCGGCGGGGATCGTGGGCGACGCCAGCGTGGTCAACCTGGAGGCGGGCCAGGCGTCCAACGCCCAGGGCGTCTGCACCGACGGCCAGTACGACCCGAGCGGCGTCGCCATCCTCGCCCAGCGGGTGGACCCGCAGCTCGCCGACCCGGCCAACGAGGTCGACAAGCTGGTGAGCACAGGCCGGTTCACGGTGCCGCTGCTGCACATGTGGAACCACGGCGACGTCAACACCTGCGGTTCGGTCCCGGTGCAGTGCCCGCTGCGCGACGGCACCGTGGTCACCCTGGGCAACACCGACTGCATCCACTCGGCGCTCGCCGCAGCCATCGCCGCGCAGGGTCCGGGGAGCCGGTCGGTGAACATGCCGCTGTGCGTCGACAAGGACGACACCCCCGACTGCTCGCTGCACGTGGTGACCCCGCACGCCGGGCTCCCCAACACCGACCCGGCGAGCCCGTCCGACTACAACGGCGCCGCCCTCGACTGGATCCACGCCCGCCTGGCCGACGCGTGAGCGCGGTCGGCGAGCGCTTCCGGGCGGTGGCGGCCGGCTTCACGGCCCGCGTGGAGGGGGTGCCCGAAGGCGGGTGGGAGCGGCCGGCGCCCTGCGAGGGGTGGACGGCCCGCGACGTGGTCCGCCACCTGGTCGAGTGGGTGCCCGGCTTCTTCGGCGAGCGCTACGGCGTGTCCTACGACGGGGTGCCGTCGGTGGACGACGACCCGGCGGGCGCCTGGGCGGCGGTCCGGGACCGGCTGCAGGCGGCGCTCGACGACCCCGCCACCGCCACGAAGGAGGCCGACGGCCCCATGGGCCGGGCGTCGTTCGAGCAGACCTTCTCGATGATCGCCCTGAGCGACGTCCTCATCCACACGTGGGACCTGGCCCGCGCCACGGGGCAGGACGAGGCCCTGGACGCCTCCGAGGTGGCGGGGATGGTGGCCGGCCTGGCCGACGCCCCCGAGGAGGCCATGCGCGCCAGCGGCCACTTCGGGCCCCGCGTGGCGGTGGGCCCCGACGCCTCGCCCCAGGACCAGCTCCTCGCGTTCATGGGGCGCCAGCCCTAGGCGGGGCCTAGGTTGGCGGGCGTGGAACCTCTCGAGAAGCGGTCCGTCAAGATCCACGGCCACGAGGTCGTGTACCGGATCGGCGGCCCGGACCCATCCGAGGGCGCACCGGTCCTGCTGCTGATCCACGGCATGGCCGGAAGCTCGGGCACGTGGCGGGCCGTGGCCCCGTCGCTCACCAAGCGGTTCACCGTGATCGCGCCCGACCTGCTCGGCCACGGCGCGTCCGACAAGCCCCGCCACGACTACTCGCTCGGCGCGTTCGCGAGCGGCCTGCGCGACCTCATGGTGGCGCTGCAGGTGGAGCGGGCCACGGTGGTGGGCCAGTCGCTCGGCGGCGGCATCGCCATGCAGTTCGCGTACCAGCACCCCGAGCGCATCGAGCGCCTGGTGCTGGTGTGCAGCGGGGGCCTCGGTCCCGAGGTGTCGTGGATCCTGCGAGCCCTCACCCTGCCGGGCTCGGAGTACCTCATGCCCGTGCTGTTCCCCGGCTTCGTGCGCGACGCCGGCGACGCCGTGCGTCGCCGCCTGGGCGCGTTCGGCCTGCGCGCCCCTCACATCGAGGAGGAGTGGAAGGGCTACGCGTCGCTCACCGACCCGGAGACCCGCGAGGCGTTCATCAAGACGCTGCGCGCCGTGATCGACCTCCGCGGCCAGTCGATCAGCGCCCACGATCGGCTCTACCTGGCCGAGCTGCTGCCCACCCTGATCGTGTGGGGCGAGAAGGACCGGATCATCCCGGTGGCCCACGGACGCCAGGCCCACGAGGCCATGCCCGGCAGCGAGCTGGTGATCTTCGAGCACTCGGGGCACTTCCCCCACGTGGAGGAGCCCCAGCGGTTCCTCCACGTGCTCGAGGACTTCTTCGACCGGAACCCGCCCGTGCACCTCGACGCCGAGGACTGGCAGGAGCGCCTGGCCCACGGCCAGCCCGTCTCGTAGTCGGGCCGGCTCCCACCGGCCCGACGAGGCCGGGCCCTAGGCGGGCCGCCGGGTGAGGAACCGCCGCAGCGCCACCAGCACGGCGCCCAGCCCCACCAGGAGCAGGCCGTCGCGCACCAGCGGACCGGAGTCGCCGCCGGTTCGAGGCAGCGAGCCGCCGTTGCCGAGGTCGGCCGGTCCCACCGCGGGGGGCTCGCCCGGACCGGACGGGCCCGGCGGCGGGTTCTCCTCGTTCGGCCCCACCGCGCCCACGTCGGTCGTGAGCTCGGCGTGGTTGTTGTCGAGGTCGGGGTCGTCGGTGGTGCTCGTCACGTCGGCGACGTTGGTGATCGACCGGCCGGCCACGTCGGCCGAGACCGACACCGAGATGGTGATCGTCGAGCTCTCGCCCGCCGCCAGCTCGGCCCGCTGGCAGGTCACCGTCCGAGGCGCCACGTTGCAGGTCCAACCGGGGCCGGTGGCCGCCAGGGCGGTGAGGCCCTCGGGCAGCGCGTCCACCACCTGCACGTCGACGGCCTTCGACGGACCGGCGTTGGCCACCACGAGCTCGTAGGCGCCGTCGGTGCCGGGCACGAGCTCGGGGCCGGCCAGGCGCTTGGTGATCGACACGTCGGCCGACGCCGTGATCCGGGTGACCGCGGTGTCCGACGCCTGGGCCGTCGACCCGTCGTCGTCCACGGCCTGGACCACGACCTCGTCGACGATCGTCGCCGCCTCGTCGCTCGTCACCGCCATGCGGAACGTGCACGAGAACGAGCCGCCGGGGACGATGACCGAGCCCGGGGCGCAGCCGGTGACCGACGCCGGGGGCCCGCCGTCCACCGAGTCGGTGATCGAGGTGATCGTCACCGCCTCGGCCGAGGGGTTGCCCACGGTGACGGTGAAGTCCACGTCGCCGCCGGGGGCGGGCAGGACGGCGTCGCCGTTGTCCTTGTCGACGGTGATGGCCGGGGCCACGTTCGCCAGCGAGACCGTCTCGGTGTCGCTCGGCGACACCGAGTCGCCGTCGTCGTCCACCAGGACCGCGGTCACGGTGTCGACCACCGTGTCACCGGGCTTGCCGGCGGGGATGGCGTAGGTGAAGGCGCACGAGTAGGTGCCGCCGGGAGCGATCACGCCGCCGGTGGCGCAGGTGGTGGCCGTGATCGGCCCCGACACCGTGGTGGCGTCGAGCGTGGCCCCGCCCACCGCATCGGTCAGCGACGTCAGCGTCACCGCCTCCTGCGGCGAGGTGTTGGTCACGGTGATGCCGTAGGACACCGGGCCGCCGAACTCGGAGACCACGTTCGGGGTGGCCACCTTGTCCACCGTGCCGGTGGGGGCCACGCCGGCGATGGACACGCTCGCGCTGCCCTGGCCGGACACGGTGCGGGCCGGGCCGTCCACCGGCGGCTCGGGCTCGGGCTCGGGCTCGGGCGCAGGGTCCTGCTCGCCGCCCAGGCCACCGGACTTGGCCGCCGCCTCCGTGGGCGCGCCCGGCACGGGCTCGGGATCGCCGTCGTCGCCCACCACGGTCACCGTGTCGGTGACCACGTCGCCGGCGTTGCCGGCCACGTCGAGGGTGAACGAGCAGCTGGTGGACGCGCCGGGCGCCAGCTCCGAGCCCACCAGGCCGGGGCACGTGCCGCCGGCCGGGAACTCGGCGCCACCCGACACGGCGTCGGTGATCGAGGAGATCGTGACGATGTCCACCGTCGACTGGTTGGTGATGCCCACCGTGAAGGTGACCGGAGCACCGGGCTCGGGCACCGACGACACGTCGGGCGTCTTGGTCACGAGCAGCGTGGTGGCCACATCGGCGATGTCCACCGTCTCGGACCCCTCGGCCGACACGTCACCGCCGTCGCTGTCGGTGCCGGCCACGGTGACCGTGTCGGCCACCACGTCGCCGGGCTCGCCGGCCACGTCGAGGGTGAACGAGCAGGAGGCCGAGCCACCCGGCTCGAGCACGTCGCCCACCAGGTCGGGGCAGTCGCCACCGGCGGCGAACGGCGCACCGCCGTCCACCGAATCGGTCACCGAGTCGATCGTCACCGCATCCACGGCCGACGTGTTCGTCACGGTCACCGCGTAGGTGACCGGGCCGCCCGGCTCGGGCACCGAGGCCACGTTCGCCACCTTCGTCACCGCCAGGCTGGACGCCACGTCGGTGATCGCCACCGACTCGTCGCCGGTGGCCGAGACGGGCGCGCCGTCCTCGTCGGTGCCGGCCACGGTGACCGTGTCGGCCACCACGTCGCCGGCGTCGCCGGTCACGTCGAGGGTGAACGAGCAGCTGTCACCGGCGCCGGGGGCGAGCGCCGTGCCCACCAGGGCCGGGCAGTCGCCACCGGCGGCGAACGGCGCACCGCCGCCCACCGAGTCGGTGACCGAATCGATCGTGACCGCGTCGACGGGCGAGGAGTTGGTCACGGTCACGGTGTAGGTGACCGGACCACCGGGCTCGGGCACCGAGCTGACGTCGGCCGCCTTGTCGACGAGGAGCGACGACGCCTGGTCGGTGAAGGTCACCGTCGCGTCGTCGGAGGCGGACACCTGGTTCTGCTCGTCGTCGGCCGCCGACACGGTGACCACGTCGGTGGTGGTGTCGCCGGCGTCACCGGCCACCTCCATCGTGAACTCGCAGGTGGTGCCGGCCTGGGCCGCCAGGGTGGTGCCCACGAGGTCGTCGCAGGTGCCGGCCACCGGGGCGGCCGGGCCGCCGTCCACGGCGTCGACGATGCCCAGCAGCGAGAGCGGCTCGGCGGCGTCGTTCTGGATGCCGACCGTGTAGGTGACGGTGCGGGTCTCACCGGGGCCGGTCTCGGGGACCGACGAGGGCGAGGCCGTCTTGGTGACGGTGAGGCTGGGCAGCACGTCGGTGATCGCCACCGACGCCGAGCCCTGGGCCGAGACGTCGCCGCCATCGTCGTCGGCGCCGGTCACCGTGACCGTGTCGGCCACGGTGGTGCCGGGACCGCCCGTGACGGCGAGGGTGAACGAGCAGGAGGCCGAGGCCCCGGGGGCGAGCTCGTCGCCCACCAGGTCGGGGCAGTCGCCACCGGCGGCGAACGGCGCACCGCCATCGACCGAATCGGTGACCGCACCGATGGTCACCACGTCGACGGCGGAGGTGTTCTGCACCGTCACCGTGTAGGTGACCGGGCCGCCCGGCTCGGGCACCGACGCCACGTCGGCCGCCTTAGTCACGGCGATCGTGGCCGGCACGTCGGCCACGTCGACCGACTCGCTCGCCTGGGCCGACAGCGACCCGCCATCGTCGTCGGTG
>JAHBSN010000010.1 GCA_019639095.1 Actinomycetota bacterium | reverse complement strand
ACCGCCTACCTCTTCACCGAGGAGGCCGTGGAGGCGGGCGCGATCCAGCCCGCCTTCCAGGAGGTGGCGGTGGCGTGCGACACCACCGTGCTGCTCGAGACCGCCCCGGGCCATGCCACCCGGTGCGTGGAGACCGACTTCGTGCGGGCCTTCGCCGCCCGCAAGGCCGAGCTCGAGGCCGAGGGGGTGGAGGCCAAGGCCCGCTGGGCCGAGCTCGAGACGCTCAACCTCGGCCGGCTCCGCATCGCCTCCAAGGGCCTCACGCGAGACGAGACCGGCGTGGTGTCGGTGGACGAGGACCACCAGCGCCGCGAGGGCATGTACATGATCGGCGAGGTGGCCACGCTGCGCCACGAGGTCACCACCGTGGCCGCACTCCACGAGGAGGTCTCCGGCGGTTCGGCGGCGCTGGCGGCCACGCCGTCGGCCCCGCTGCGGGTGCGCGAGCGCGAGCAGCCCGACCCGCTCGACATCGCCATCGTGGGCATGGACGCCTTCCTCCCCGGAGCGGTGGGCGCCGAGGAGTTCTGGGCCGAGGTGGTGGCCGGCACCGACGCCGTCACCGAGGTGCTGCCCGAGCGCTGGGACACCGCGCTCTACTACGACGCCGACGCCTTCACGCGCGACGCCGGCCGCAAGACCCCGTCCAAGTGGGGCGGCTTCCTCCGCCGGATCGGGTTCGACCCGCTTCGCTACGGCATCCCGCCGTCGTCGCTCGCCGCCATCGAGCCGGTGCAGCTGCTCAGCCTCGAGGTGGCGGCCCGTGCCCTGGCCGACGCGGGCTACGCCACCCGGGAGTTCGACCGGGAGCGGGCGTCGGTGATCTTCGGCGCCGAGTCGGGCAACGAGCTCGCCGGCGCGTACGGCATCCGCGCCTTCCTGCCCCAGCTGTTCGGCGACGTGCCGCCCTCGCTGGAGGACTGGCTGCCGTCGCTCACCGAGGACTCCTTCCCCGGGGTGCTCAGCAACGTGATCGCCGGGCGGATCGCCAACCGGCTCGACCTCGGCGGGGTCAACTACACCGTCGACGCCGCCTGCGCGTCGTCGCTCGCCGCCCTCGACGCCGCGTGCAAGGAGCTGCGCAGCGGCCGGTCCGACCTCGTGCTCGCCGGCGGCGCCGACCTCCACAACGGCCTGAACGACTACCTGCTGTTCGCGTCGGTGCACGCGCTGTCGCCCACCGGCCGGTGCCGCACGTTCGACGCGTCGGCCGACGGCATCGCCCTCGGCGAGGGCATCGCCTGCGTGGTGCTCAAGCGCCGGGCCGACGCCGAGCGCGACGGCGACCGCATCTACGCCATCGTCGACGCCGTGGCCGGCTCCAGCGACGGTCGCCACCTCGGCCTCACCGCGCCCCGCAAGGAGGGCCAGCAGCGCGCCGTGCACCGGGCCCTGGCCCAATCCGGCGTGGCGCCCGCCACCATCGGGCTGGTGGAGGCCCACGGCACGGGCACGGTGGTGGGGGACCGCACCGAGATGGCCACGCTCACCGAGGTGTTCGCCGAGGCCGGCGTGGCCCCGGGCGAGGTGGTGCTCGGCTCGGTGAAGAGCCAGATCGGCCACACCAAGTGCGCCGCCGGCCTCGCCGGGCTCATCAAGGTGGCCAAGGCCGTCCACCACGGCGTGCTGCCGCCCACCATCAACCTGGTGGAGCCCAACCCGTACTACGACGCCGACACCAGCCCGTTCCGGTTCCTCGACCGGGCTCGCCCGTGGGCCGAGGAGACCCGGCGCGCCGGCGTGAGCGCCTTCGGCTTCGGCGGCACCAACTTCCACGCCGTCGTCTCGTCCTACGACGCCGGCGACCGGCCCGCGCACGGCGTGGCCACGTGGCCGACCGAGCTCTTCCTCGTGCGGGGCGCCGATGCCGCCGACGCCACCCGCACCCTGGACCAGCTCGCCGCCACCGTGTCGGCCGTGGTCGACGCCGACCCCGACGGCCAGCGCCACGCCCTGCGGGACCTCGCCGCCACCGTGTGCCGCTCGGGCTCGGGCCCGGTCCAGGCCGCGATCGTGGCCGACTCGCTCGCCGACCTGCTCGCCAAGCTCGACCAGGCCCGGTCGGGCGCGGCCGACGTCCGCACCGGCGTGTTCCTGGCCGGCGACCAGGCCCAGCTGGCCCCCGCCGATGCCGACGATCGCACCGGCCCGGTGGTGGGGTTCCTCTACCCGGGCCAGGGGAGCCAGAGGCCGAACATGCTGGCCGAGCTCTTCGTCACCTTCGGCGGCCTCGACGACCTGCTGCGGCTGGGCGATCGCTGGACCGATCGCCTGTTCCCGCCGGCGGCGTTCACCCGGGAGGCCCGGGCGGCGCAGCAGGAGGCCATCACCGCCACCGAGGTCGCCCAGCCCACCCTGGGCATCGCGTCACTCGCCCTCACGCGGCTCCTCGGCCGGCTCGGCGTCCGGCCCGACGTGGCGGGCGGCCACAGCTACGGCGAGCTGGCCGCGCTGGCCGCCGCCGGCACGTTCGACGATGCCACCCTGCTCGCCCTGAGCGCCGCTCGCGGCGAGGCCATCCTCCACGCGGTGGCCAGCTCCGGCGGCGACCCGGGCACCATGGCCGCCGTCCAGCTCACCCGCTCCGACGTGGAGGAGCGGCTGGCGGCGTGGCCGCAGCTCGTGGTGGCCAACCACAACGGCCCGAGGCAGGTGGTGGTGTCGGGTCCCACGGCCGACGTCCAGGCCGCCGTGGCCGCTCTCGAGGCCGACGGCGTGAAGGCCAAGCTGCTACCGGTGGCGTGCGCCTTCCACAGCCCGCTCGTGGGCCGGGCCGGCGAGCTGCTGGCCGATCACCTCGCCTCGGTCGACGTGGCCGCGCCGGCCTTCCCGGTCTGGTCCAACGTGACCGCCGAGCCGTACCCGGCGGGCGACGCCGGCGCGGTAGCTGCCCTGCTCGCCGAGCAGGTCACCGCCGGCGTGCGGTTCGTGGAGCAGGTGGAGGCCATGTACGCCGCCGGCGTGCGGGTCTTCGTGGAGGCCGGCCCGGGCCGGGTGCTCACCCAGCAGGTGGGCGCCATCCTGGGCGACCGGCCCCACGCCATGGTGGCCTGCGACGTGGCCGGCGAGCACGGTGTCCGGCGCCTGCTGCTGGCCGTGGCCGAGCTGGCCACGCTCGGCGTGCCGGTCGACGCCACCGCCCTGTTCGAGGGCCGCACCGCGCCGGTGGACCTCCACGCCCTGCCCGTGCCCGCGCCGGGCTGGCTCATCGACGGTGCGCTCGTGCGCACCGCCGACGGCCGCCTGCTGCCCAACAGCCTGCAGCCGTCCGACGCGCTGCCCACCCTCGACCTCGGAGGAACCTCGATGGCTCCCGCAACCGACGACGCCGGCGGCGTCGTCCTCGAGTACCTGCGCAGCGTCCGCCAGATCGTGGCCGCCGAGCGCGACGTCATGCTGCGCTACCTCGGCTCGGCCGTTCCGGCCAGCGCGAGCTTCGACGACTACGCCGGCGTGATCGAGGGGGCGGCCCAGCCGGCGGTGGCCGCGGCGTCCGTGGCCAGCACCGCCATCGCCGGCCCGACCGCCGAGGTGGTCGACGCCTCCGCGGCTCCGGCCGCCGGCGCCGGAGGAGGCGACCGACCGGTGCTGTCGGGCGCCGACCTCCTGCGCGAGGTGCAGGCCATCGTCTCCGAGCGCACCGGCTACCCGGTGGAGATGCTCGACCCCGACCTCGACCTCGAGGCCGACCTCAGCATCGACTCGATCAAGCGGATCGAGATCGTGGGCGAGCTGGCCGAGCGGATCGGCCTCGCCGGGCTCGACGAGTCGGCCGTCGACGAGGAGCTCGTGGAGGAGCTGGCCCAGCACAAGTCGCTGCGCGCCATCGTCGAGTGGATCGAGGCCATGGCGTCGGGCGCCGAGCCCTCGCCGGCCACCGCCGAGGCCACCGCGGCAGCCCACGCCGCCCACGAGCCCGATCACGCCCACCTGCCGCTCCCCGCCGTGGTGCAGCGCTTCGGCGTGCGCACCGAGCCGCTCGGCCCGGCGGTGCCGCGCGGCGAGCTGCACGGCGCCTCGGTGGCGGTGGTGGCCGGCGCGCCCGCCGTGACCGCTGCCGTGGTGGCCGCCCTGGAGGCCCGCGGCACCCGGGTGGCCACGCTCGACGCGGTGCCCACGTCGCCCGAGCGCCAGGACCTGCTGGCCGGGGTCGACGTGGTGGTCGACCTCTCCACCACCGTGCCCGGCGCCGGTGACGCCCGGTCGGTGTTCGCCGACCTCCAGCCCGCCCTGCTCGGCCGGACCCGTCGCGCCCTGGCCGTGACCGTGCCCGTCCACGCCGACGGCACCCCCACGGGGGTCCCCGGGCTCATGCGGGCCCTGGCTCGCGAGCGCCACGACGCCCTGGTGCGGTCGGTGTCGCTCGACGCGTCGGACCTCGACGGGGACCTCGCCCCGCTGGCCGAGAGCCTCGTCGACGAGCTGCTCGACCTCGACGCGCCGGCGGCCATCTCCTGGGCCGGCGGCCAGCGCACGGCCCGGGTGGTGGGCGAGCCCCAGGACCTGGCCCGGCCCGGCGACCTCGGCCTGGAGCGGGAGTCCGTGGTGGTCGTCACCGGTGGCGCCCGCGGCATCACCGCCCGCGTGGCCGAGGGGCTGGCCCGCGCCACGCCCTGCCGGATCGTGCTCGTGGGTCGATCGCCGCTCCCCGAGGGCGCCGAGGACCCGCGCACCGCCGAGGCCACCGACCGCCAGCACCTGCGCCGGACCCTGCTCGAGATTGGGGCCCTCAAGACGCCCCACGAGATCGAGGCGGCCTGCAACCGCATCGAGGCCGATCGGGAGATGCGCCGCACCATCTCGATGCTCGAGTCCTTCGGCGCCGAGGTCGAGTACGTCGCCGTCGACGTCCGCTCCCCCGAGTTCGGGGCGCTGCTCGACGACGTGCGGCAGCGCTTCGGCCGCCTCGACGGCGTGATCCACGGTGCCGGCGTCCTCGACGACCACTTCATCCGCGACAAGACCCTGGAGGGCTTCGACCGCGTCTACGGCACCAAGGTCGACGGCGCCCGCGCCATCCTCGACCGGGTCGGCCCGGGCCTGCGGTTCGTGGTGCTCTTCGGCAGCGTGAGCGGCGTGTTCGGCAACCGGGGCCAGTGCGACTACTCGGCCGCCAACGACGCCCTGGACGCGCTCGCCCGCACCCACGACGGCCGTGACGGCTGCCGGGTGGTCAGCATCGACTGGGGTCCGTGGGGTGGTGGCGGCATGGTGTCCGAGGAGCTCGAGCGCGAGTACGCCCGACGGGGGATCGGCCTGGTGGAGCCGGGCGACGGGGTCCTCGCCCTCCTGCACGAGATCTCCGAGCCCACCGGCCCGTCGCAGGTGGTGGTCATGCGGGGCACGCCCGAGGCGTTCGGCCCGCCGCTCGACCACAGCGCGGCCAGCGACGACCTGGTCGGCGGCTACACCGCCAGTGACTGAGGACCGGCGCCGTGGGCGCTGACCGCACCGCCCCGGACCACGACGGCATCGCCATCGTGGGCCTGGCGGGCCTGTTCCCGGGCGCCGGGTCCATCGAGGCGTTCTGGGACAACGTCCGCAAGGGGGTGGACGCCACCTCCGACGTGCCGCCGAACCGGTGGGACCCGGTCTTCTTCGACCCCGACGGCAAGGGCGCCGATCGCTTCTACTGCCGCCGGGGCGGCTTCGTGGACGACCTGGCCACGTTCGATCCACTGGCCTTCGGGATCATGCCGGTGGCCATGGACACCGCCGAGCCCGACCAGCTCCTGGCGCTCGGCGCCGCGGCAGCCGCCCTCGACGATGCCGGTTCGGCCCACGAGCGGGTGGACCCGCGCCGGGTCGGGGTGATCCTCGGGCGGGGCGGCTACATCGGCGACGGCGTGGCCCGGCTGGACCAGCGGGTGCGCACCGCCCAGCAGCTCGTGGAGGCCCTGCGGACGCTGGTGCCGGGCATCGACGAGGACCGCCTCGCCCAGGTGAAGGCGGAGTTCCAGGAGCGCCTCGGACCCGAGCGGCCCGAGGGCTCGATCGGGCTCGTGCCCAACCTGGCGGCGTCGCGCATCGCCAACCGCTTCGACTTCCGCGGTCCGGCCTACACCGTCGACGCCGCCTGCGCGAGCTCGCTGATCGCCGTCGACCAGGCCGTCGACCAGCTCCGCTCGGGCCGCGCCGACCTGGTGCTCGCCGGCGGGGTCCACCACTGCCACGACCTCACGCTCTGGAGCGTGTTCTGCCAGCTCCGCGCTCTCTCGCCCACCGGCGCCATCCGCCCCTTCAGCGAGGCGGCCGACGGCATCCTGGTGGGGGAGGGCACCGGCATCCTCGTGCTCAAGCGCCTGGCCGACGCCGAGCGCGACGGCGACCGCACCTACGCCGTGATCCGCGGCACCGGCGTGGCGAGCGACGGCAGCGGCGCCAGCCTCATGAGCCCGGCCCCAGCCGGCCAGGTGCTGGCGGTGGAGCAGGCGTGGCGCGCCAGCGGGCTCGACCCGGCATCGGTCGGGTTGATCGAGGCCCACGGCACCGCGACGCCCGTGGGCGACCGCATCGAGCTGGAGACGCTGCGCACGGTGTTCGGCGGGCCCGAGGCCGGCCGGCCGCGCGCCGGGCTGGGCTCGGTGAAGTCGATGATCGGCCACGCCATGCCCGCCGCCGGCGCAGCCGGGCTGGCCAAGGCCGCCCTGGCGGTGTTCCACGGCGAGCTGCCCCCCACGCTCCACGTCGACGAGCCCAACGCCGCCGTCGACGAGACCCGCTTCCGGCTGATCACCGAGGTCGAGCCCTGGGAGGGCGACGAGCCCCGGATCGCCGGCGTCAACGCCTTCGGCTTCGGGGGGATCAACGCCCACGTGGTGCTGTCCGAGCCGCCGGGCCTGCGGTCGGGTCGGCGCCGACCGAGTGGCCCGGCGGCGGTCGACGCGGTGGACGCCGTCCACGGGTCGGACCCGATCGATCCCGACGCCGAGGAGGTGCTGCTGCTCGCCGGCGAGGACGCCGCCGACCTCCTGGCCCAGCTCGACTCGTGGGCGCCGTCGGGCGGCGCCCGGTTGCGGGTGCCCACGGGCGGTCCGGCCCGACTGGCGATCGTGGCGCCCGACGACCGTCGGCTCACGCTGGCCCGCAAGGTCCTGGAGCGGGGCACGCCGTTCCGCGGTCGCAACGACGTCTGGTTCGACCCCACCGGGCTGGTGGCCGACGGGGGCAAGGTCGCGTTCCTGTTCCCCGGCGTCGAGCCGGTGTTCGAGCCGCGGGTGGACGACGTGGCCGAGCGGTTCGGCCTGGCGTGGGAGGGCCTCGATGCGGAGGCGGCGCCGCTGCAGGCGCAGGGCCGCGGCATCGTGGCCGTGGGCCGGCTGCTCGCCGCCGCGCTCGGGCGCCTCGGTGTGACCGCCGACGCCATGGCCGGCCACAGCCTGGGGGAGTGGACCGGTCAGGTGGCGTCGGGGATGATCCCGGCCTCCTACGTCGAGGAGTTCCTCGGCAGCCTGCAGCCGGGGTCGATCGAGGTGTCCGACGTGGTGTTCGTTGCCCTCGGCTGCGGCGCCGACGTGGCCGCCGAGCTGGTGGCCGGCCTGCCCGATGCCCACGTCTCCCACGACAACTGCCCGCACCAGTCGGTGATCTGCATGCCGGCGTCGTTGGTCGACGAGGCGATGGCCCGGGCCAAGGACCGCAAGGTGCTGGCCCAGGAGCTCCCCTTCCGCTCCGGGTTCCACTCGCCGCTGTTCGCCCCGTACGTGGCCGCCATGGCCGAGCAGTTCGGCGCGATCCCGCTGGTGCCCGCAGCGGTGCCGATGTGGTCGGCCACCAGCGTGGCCCCCTACCCCGACGACCCGGCGGCCATCACCGAGCTGTCCGGCCGACACCTCGTGGAGCCGGTGCGGTTCCGCGAGCTGGCCGAGGCCCTCTACGCCGACGGCGTGCGGGTGTTCGTGCAGGTGGGCACCGGCAGCCTGATGGGCTTCGTCGACGACACGCTGCGGGACCACGACGTCCTCGGCATCTCGGCCAACGTGGCGCGCCAGAGCGGCATCGCCCAGCTCCGGCGGGTGGCCGCGGCCCTGTGGTCCGTCGGGGTGGCGGTCGACTTCGCCCCGCTGGGCCACGCCGTGGCCGGTCCCGAGCCCGGCGAGGCCTCCACGCGTCGGGGTGGCACGCCGGTTCCGGTGGCCCTCGGCTCGCCGCTGGTGCGCGGGTTGCACGAGCTGCGGGGCCTGGCGGCGCCCGATCGGGCCGGCCTGCCCGCCGACGTCGCCGGCGCGCCCGGCGAGCTGCTCCACGAGTTCCAGGCCGCACTCCACGAGGCCACCGCGGCGGTGCACGACGTGCTGGGTGCCGCCACGTCGAGCGCCCGGTCGCTGCGAGCGCCCGCGCCCCAGCCGGCCGCGCCGCCGTCGAGGCCGTCCGCCGGGGCGGCCGTGCCCGTGGCGCCCTCCACCGAGCCGGGTCGGGCGTCCGCCGCACCGGCGGGACCGGCGGCCCGGGAGACCGAGCTGCACCTCTCGGTGGCCGACCAGCCCTGGTGGGCCGACCACGCCTTCTACGAGCAGCCGGTGGGCTGGCCGTGCCTGGAGGACGAGTTCCCGCTCGTGCCCATGACCGCCATCCTCGAGATGCTCGCCACCGAGGCCGAGGCGCTGGTGCCGGGGTCGGTCACGGTCGCCATCGAGTCGGTGCGGGCGTTCCGCTGGCTCGCCGTGGAGCCGCCGGTCACCGTCGTGGCCAAGGCCGCGGTGGACGAGGCGGCCACCGCCGCCCGCACCGACGGCGCCACCGTCGTGAAGACCTCGATCGAGGGCCACGCGCGGGCCACGGTGGTGGTGGCGCGCGCCTACACCGCGGCCCCCGAGCCGACGGCCCGGCCGGTCACCGGGTCGATCCCCATCCCGATCGACGTCGAGCACCTCTACGAGGAGCGCCACCTCTTCCACGGCCCCGAGTACCAGGGGTTGCGGGCCTTCGACGTGTTCGGCGTCGACGGCGTCGACGGTCGCCTCACCACCAAGCCGGCCCCCGGGTCGCTGCTCGACAACGCCGGCCAGCTGTTCGGGTTCTGGTTCGCCCAGCGGGTGGACCGGGACCGGCTCGTCCTGCCGACGTCGATCGACCGGATCTCGTTCTGGGGGCCCCACCCGTCGCCGGGGACCGAGGTGCGCTGCGTGGTCAACCTCACCGACCTCGCCGACCAGTCCGTGAAGGTCGACCTCGAGCTCACCGTCGACGGCGTGGTCTGGTGCCGGATCGAGGGGTGGGAGGACCGCCGCTTCCAGAGCGACGACCGGCTGTTCCTGCTCCTGCGCAAGCCGGCCGAGAACCTCCTCGCCGAGCCGCAGCCCGGCGGGTGGGTCCTGGTGCGCGAGGGCTGGCCCGACTCGGCGTCGCGCGACGTGGTCATGCGGCGGTTCCTCGGCCGGGACGAGCGGGCCGACTACGCCGGGCGGAACCCCAACGTGCAGCGCACCTGGCTGCTCGGTCGCATCGCCGCCAAGGACGCCGTCCGTGACCTGCTGTGGCGGGGCGGCGCAGGACGCGTCTTCCCGGTGGAGGTGTCGGTGGCCAACGAGGACGGCGGTCGCCCCACCGTGGCCGCCCCCACCGACGCCGACGTGCGGGTGTCGATCGCCCACACCGCCGGGCTGGGCGTGGCCCTCGCCGCCGACGGCGGCGACGTCGGCATCGACATCGAGGTCGTGGAGCCACGGCCGGCCTCGTTCGAGGCGGCCACCTTCACCGACGCCGAGCGGGCCCTGCTGGCCGACCAGATCGGATCCGGTGCCGACCGTGACCGCGTCCTCACCACCTGGTGGGCGGCCAAGGAGGCCGCGGCCAAGGCGGCCGGCACCGGGATGCAGGGCCGACCCCGGGACTTCGAGGTCACCGAGGTGCGCGGCTCCCACCTGCTGGTTGCGGGGCGCTGGATCGACACGGCCGCGGTGCCGGGCCCCGCCGGCACCGACCAGGATGCACACGTGGTGGCCTGGACGGCCACCGACCACCCGACGAGCGAGGAACCATGAGCACCACCACCGCCACCGCCGAGTCCGTCCTCGCCGAGCTGGACCGGATCCTGACCGACGTGATCGGCGACGACCTGCTGCTCGACGGCCCCCTGTCGATGGACACGTCGTTCGATGCCGACCTCCAGCTCGAGAGCATCGAGTTCGTGGCCCTCGCCGAGCAGCTCCTCGAGACCTACGGCGAGCAGGTCGACTTCGTGGCCTGGATGGCGGGCATGGAGCTCGACGACATCATCGCCCTCACCGTCGGCCAGGTCGTCGACTTCGTGGTGGCCTCCCTCGCCGAGCCCCAGGGCTGATCGCGCCGTGCCCCAGGTGACGGCCAACGGCCTCTCGTTCCACGTCCAGGTCCTCACCCACGCCGACGAGCACGGCGACCCGGTGCCGGGCCGACCCAAGGTGGTGATGCTGCACGGCCTGGTCATCGACAACCTGTCGAGCTGGTACTACACGCTGGCCCACCCGCTGGCGCTCGTGGCCGACGTGCACCTCTACGACCTGCGCGGCCACGGTCGCTCCGAGATGCCGGCTTCGGGCTACTCGGTGGAGCAGAACGTCGACGACCTCGTGGCCCTCCTCGACCACTGGGGGATCGACGAGCCGGTGCACCTGTTCGGCAACAGCTTCGGCGGCGTGGTCTCGCTGGCCATGGCGCACCGCCACCCCGAGCGGGTGGCCAGCCTCTTCCTGATCGAGGCGCACTTCGCGGTGGAGGGGTGGGGCGAGCACATGGCGGGCAGCCTGGCCCTGGCCGCGTTCGGCCTCGACGAGGACGCCGTGCAGGCGTGGCTGGACGAGAACGCCGACCGCAAGCTGTCCCGCCTGGCGAAGCGCAGCGAGCGGTTCCTGATGGAGACCTCGCTCATCGACGACCTCCAGGCCGAGCAGCCCATCGGCTGGCTGGGCGAGATCCACTGCCCCACCTACGCGCTCTACGGCAGCGAGTCCGACATCCTCGACCGGGCCCGCGAGCTCGAGGCCAAGGTGCCCACCTGCCAGCTCGAGATCGTTCCGGGCAGCTCGCACTCGCTGCTCACCGAGGAGAGCCACCTGGTGCGCGAGCGGGCGCTGGCCTGGCTGGCGCAGGTGGGCCATCCGCCGGCGCCGTCGGCGGGAGCCTGACGTGGCCCGGTTCCTGTTCGTGGTGCCGCCGTTCACCGGACACGTGAACCCCACGATCGCGGTGGCCGCCGAGCTGGCCCGGCGGGGCCACGACGTGGCCTGGACCGGGTTGCCGGGCGCCACCGAGGGGCTCCTGCCCGATGGGGCCACGTTCGTGCCGGCCACCTCGTCCGAGGTGGCCGCCTACGTGGACGAGCTGGGCGACCGGCGGCCCGACCTCCGCGGGGCTGCCGCGTTCAAGTTCCTCCAGGAGGAGGTGCTGCTTCCGCTGGCCGGGGCCATGGTGGCGGGTGTCGACGCCGCGGTCGATGCGTTCGGCGCCCACGTGCTCGTGGTGGACCAGCAGGCCCTGGCCGGCGCGGTGGTGGCGCGCAAGCGGGGGCTGCCGTGGGCCACGTCGGCCACCACGTCGGCCGAGCTCGTGGATCCGCTCGCCGGCCTGCCGCTGGTGGCCGAGGCCATGCACCGGGCCCGCGTGGAGCTGCAGCTTGCCAACGGCGTGGCGCCGGAGGTGGCCGAGGCGGGCGACCTGCGGGTGTCCCCGCACCTGGTGGTGGCGTACACCACCGCCGAGCTGGTGCCCGATGTGGCGGTCGATGCGCCGATCTGCTTCGTGGGGTCGTCGACCACCGGGCGGACCGAGGTCGACGACTTCCCGTGGGACGAGCTGGAGGCCGACCGGCCGACGGTGCTGGTCTCCCTGGGCACCCTCAACGCCGACGCGGGGGAGCGGTTCTGGGCGGCGGCGGCCGAGGCGGCCCGCGATGCGTCCTGGCAGGCGATCTTCGTGGCGCCCGATGCGCTCGTCCCGGATCCGCCGCCGAACGTGGTGGTCCGGACCCGGGTGCCGCAGCTCGCCGTGCTGCGGCGGGTGCAGGCGGTGGTGACCCACGCCGGACACAACACGGTGTGCGAGTCGCTCGCCGCCGGGGTTCCCCTGGTGGTGGCTCCGATCCGAGACGACCAGCCGGTGGTGGCCGACCAGGTGGTGCGGGCCGGAGCCGGCGTGCGGGTGAAGTTCAACCGGATCAAGGCCGCCGACCTCGGGGCGGCCATCGACGCGGCGCTGACCGATCCGGGGCTGCGGGCCGCGGCGGAGCGCATCGGTGCCTCGTTCGCCGCCGCGGGTGGTGCGGTGGCTGCGGCCGACGCCCTGGAAGCGCTGGTGCCCTCGGCCTGAGACACTGGGGCATGCCCACGGTCACGGTCAACGGGGTCGATCTCCACGTCGAGCGCTCGGGCTCGGGCCCGCGCCTGCTCCACCTCGGCGGGTCCGGCACCACCCTCGAGACCACGGCGCCCCTGCTCAAGCCCTACGCGGCGCGCTTCGACCTGCTGGCGTTCGACTACCGGGGCATGGGCCGTTCGGGGTTCCCGCCCGAGCCGTGGACCATGGCCGACCTGGCCGCCGACGCGCTCGCCCTCATGGACGACGCCGGCTGGGAGTCCTGTCGGGTGGTCGGCACCAGCTTCGGGGGGATGGTGGCCATGGAGCTGGCGGTCACGGCACCCGAGCGGGTGGAGCGCCTGGCGCTGCTGTGCACGTCGGCCGGTGGCGAGGGCGGGATGTCGTTCCCGCTCCACTCGCTGGTGGACCTGCCGCCCGACGAGCGGGCGGCTCGCTACACCGCCATCCTCGACACCCGCTTCATGCCCGAGTTCCTGGCCGGCGACCCTCGGTCGGCCGCCATCGCCCAGATCCTGGCGACGCGGATCGCCGAGGAGCGCTCGCCCGAGCAGGCGCGAGGCGAGGCGGCGCAGTTCGCCGCCCGCTCGGGCCACGACGTGTGGGAGCGCCTGCCCGCCATCGACTGCCCCACGTTCGTGGCCTGCGGCCGGTGGGACGGCATCGCCCCCATGGCCAACGCCGAGGCCATCGCCGGCCGCATCCCCGACGCCGAGCTGCGCGCCTACGACGGGGGCCACGTCTTCTTCCTGCAGGACCGCTCGGCCATGCCCGACGTGATCGCCTTCCTGTCCGGGCCCCCGTCGCCCACCTGACGCCGGTTGGCCGGCCCCGCCCGGGTGGGCCGCCGCCGCCCACGTCGGAGCGACGCGCGCTGGCTCGGTCGCTCGAGGTGGGCGCGCTACTGGTCGCCCAACGACCACCAGCGCGCCCACCTCGGCAGACGAGCGGCGAACGACGTGGGCTACTCGGGGTTGAAGTCGGCGAAGTCGGCTTCGGCGTAGGGCTTCTGCTCCACGAGGACGATCCAGTTGCCGGAGTTGTCGCGCATCACGGCCTCCACGCCGTAGGGGCGGTCCTGGGGCTCCTGGAGGAACTCGACGCCCTTGGCCACGAGCTCGGCGTGGGTGGCCTTGCAGTCGTCGACGGTGAGGCCCACGCCGGGGAGGCCGCCCTCGGCCTGGGCTCGGCGCATGGCGCCGATGAGCTCTTCGGACAGCGGCGGGCCGGGGGTGGTGAGGTGCAGGTGCAGCTCGGGGTGGTCCGCGTGGCGCACGGTGAGCCAGCGGTAGTCGGGCCCGAAGGTGACGTCGTCGCCGAGCTCGAACCCGAGGACGTCGGTGTAGAAGGCGAGGGCCTCGTCGAGGTCGGTGACCCACACGCTGACGATGGAGACGTTGGTGATCATGGGGGCGACGCTACGGAACGTCGCCCGCCGCCGGCTTCTCCCCGCTTGCGCTCCTGCGCTCCACCAGGCCCCACATGAACAGGTGGCAGCCGGGGATGCGAGGCGCCACCCCGGCGTAGCGGCGCTGGAACTCGCTCGGCGTCTCGCCCACGATCTCCCGGAACCGGCTGCTGAACGAGCCCAGGCTGGAGAACCCGACGGCGAAGCAGACCTCGGTGACCGTGAGGTTGGTGGCTCGCAGCAGGTCTTGGGCCCGTTCGATGCGGCGCTCGGACAGGTAGGCCGCCGGCGTCCGGTGGTAGGTGGCGGTGAAGAGCCGGTGGAAGTGGTACTTGCTGAGGCACGCGACGGCGGCGAGCTGCTCGAGGTCGAGCGGCTCGGCGAAGTTGCGGTCGACGTGGTCCCGGGCGCGCCGCAGCGAGCTCAGCGTCTCCTCCGACCTGGGGCGCAGCGCCCGACGAGGAGCTCGGTCCGCCGCGGCGAGATCGCTCAGGGAGCGGTCTCCTCGGTCACGGGCGCCTCCGTGGTGGTGGGCGCCGTGGTGGTGGGAGCGGTGGTGGTGGGGGCCGTCGTGGTCGGTGCCGTGGTGGTGGGAGCGGTGGTGGTGGGAGCGGTGGTGGTGGGGGCCGTCGTGGTCGGTGCCGTGGTGGTGGGTGCGGTGGTGGTGGGCGCCGTGGTGGTGGTCTCCACCGGCAACGTGGTGGTGGTGGTGTCGGGCGTGTCGTCGCCCTTCCCGTCGTCGTTGGTCACCAGCAGGAGGAGCGCCACCACGATGATGGCCACGAGCAGCACGATCACGGCGATGAGCGGCCCGTTGCCGCCCTTTGGCGGCGGGGCGGCGGGCGGCAGCGGCTCCGCCGGGTAGCCGGCCCCGTAGCCGCCAACGGCCGGGTCCGGTGCGGGGACGTAGATGCCGGCCGGTGGCGTGGGTTCGCCGCCCACGGGGCCGGTGGCGCCGCCCGCCGGCGGGCTGGACCACGCCTGGGTGGCGTCGTCGTCGGCCGGTCGCCAGGCCTGGGTGGGATCGTCGCCGTCGCTCATGGTGGGTGCTCCGAGAGGGTGGGGAGGGTCAGGCCGTGGTGGCGATGCCGCCGTCGACCGGGATGACGGTGCCGGTGAGGTAGGCACCGGCGCGGGAGGCGAGGAAGAGGGCCACGCCGGCCATGTCGTCGGGCCGGCCGATGCGCTTCAGCGGCGCGCTGCGGGCGATCTGCTCGCCGGCGGCCGCGAGGGTGGCCGCCATCATCTTCGACTCGAAGGGCCCCGGCGCCACCGCGTTCACCGTGATGGTGGGGGCGAGGTGCTTGGCCAGGTGGCGGGTGAGCTGGTGCACGGCCGCCTTCGACGCCGAGTAGGAGTAGGTCTCGAGGATCGGCGTGTGGATGCCGTCGATCGACCCGATGTTGATGACCCGGGCGGGATCGTCGGCGGTGCCCGCCGCCTGGAGCAGCGGCAGGAAGAACTTGGTGGTGTGGAAGATGCCCTCCACGTTCAGGTCGAGCACCCGGCTCCACGAGGCGTGGTCGTGCTCGGCGAGCGGCGCGCCCCAGGTGGCACCGGCGTTGTTCACCAGCACGTCGACCCGGTCGTGGTCCGCGGCCACGGCGTCGGCCAGGCCGCGGGCGCCGTCCTCGGTGGACAGGTCGGCGGGGACGGCGGTGCAGGTGCCGTGCTCCGAGAGGGCGGCGGCGGTCTCGGCGCAGGCGTCGGCCTTGCGGGACGACACGACCACCGTGGCTCCACCGGCCACGAACCCGCCGGCGATCATGCGGCCGATGCCGCGCGTGCCGCCGGTGACGACGACGGTCTTGCCGGCGACGGAGAACAGCTCGGAGGGGGCGGTGGGGGCGTCGGGTGCGGCCATGGGCGGCGACCGTATCGGACCGGGTGGCCTCAGCGGCGTTGGCACGACGGGCACCAGGTGGTGCCCCGGGCGTCCACCACGGCGCGTCGGAGGGTCGTGCCGCAGCGCGAGCACGGGAGCCCGGAGCGGCCGTAGCAGTCGAGGCGGTGTTGGTTCTCGCCCTCGCCGCCGTCGACCGTGCGGTAGTCGCGCAGGGTGGTGCCGCCGTGCTCGATGCCCTCGGCCAGCACGCCGACCACGGCCCGGTGCAGGCGGGCGGCGGCCGGCCGACTGACCTGCCGGGCGCCGGGGTGGATGCCGGCGCGCCACAACGCCTCGTCGGCGTAGATGTTGCCGACGCCGGCCACCACCCGCTGGCCGAGGAGCTGCGTCTTGACCCGGATGCGGCTGCGGCGGAGCCCCTGCCAGAGCGACTCCGGGGTGAACGCCTCGTCGAAGGGCTCCGGTCCGAGGGCGGCGAGGGTGGGGAGGGCCGTCAGGTCGTCGCCCACCACGGCCAGTCGGCCGAAGCGGCGGACGTCGCGGAACCCCAGGCGACGGCCGTCGTCGAGCAGCCACCAGGCCCGGTCGTAGGGGTCGGGGCGGTCGGCGTCGGCGTCGACCCGCAGCTGGCCCGTCATCCCGAGGTGGATCACCAGTCGGCGACCGTCGTCGAGCGCCGTGAGCAGGTACTTCCCCCGCCGTCCGACGCCGGTGACCGTGGCGCCGCGGGCCTCGAGCGCGGGGGTGAACTTGGCCGACGCGTGGCTGCCGGCGTCGACCAGCGTCGCGCCGGTCAGCAGGGGCTCGAGCCCCCGCCGGACGGTCTCCACCTCGGGCAGCTCGGGCACGGCGAGCACGGTAGCGGTCACCACATTCGAAGGGGTGGTGACGCTGGGTGGGGAGGTGGGGGCGGAGGGTGAGATGCTGGGGGTATCTGGGGTGGAGGCGGGGCCAGACGCTCAGGAGGCGGACCGAGCGGCCGATGGAGGGCCGTGGTACCTGGACTGCTCATGACCTCGTTGGCGACGGCGATGATGTCGGCTGCCCTCTTCTCGCGGAAGTCCCGCTCGGGTTGGCTCGACGAGCTGGATGGGATCCGGGGCGAAGCCCTGGTGTCCCCCGATGGAGAGGTGGATGTCCTGATGGACCCCGTGCACAGCCTGGCGGCCACCGGCCTCGACGGGCCGATCGAGTGGCGCAACGCGGCGGAGCTCGACGAGCTCGGGCCGGGCCCGGCCGACCTGGCGCCCGCGCCGCACCGGGAGAACCCGGCGGAGATGTGGCACCCCGAGATCGTGGCCGCGCCCACCGACGACGCGGTGGCGGACGAGCCCGAGGAGGTCGTGGACCCCGAGGACCTGCTGCTCCCGTCCGGTCGGCCCACCGGCTTCCGCTTCTCGACCTTCAGCACCGGCGAGCACCTCCAGGTCGACGACGGCCTCACCATCCCCCAGCCCGTGGGCGAGCCGGTCATCGACGAGCAGGTGGCGTGGTCGCCCCGGTCGATCGCCCTGCCCGGCGAGGTGCTCGCCGAGGGGGAGCCCCTCCCCATCACCTTCGTGCCCGAGGGCGGCACCGCCTTCGCCCCGGCTTCGGCGCCCACCCCCACCCCGACCTCCGAGGCGCCGGCGCCGTCCGCCCTCGACGAGTTCGTGCCGGTGGTCCCCGCCGTCTCGCAGTCGGTGCCGGTGGACGACGACGGCACGGTGGTGCTGCGCGCCGGCATCCTGCGCCTGGGTCCCGGCGTGCGGTCCGAGGTGCGCCACGACTCCGGCCGCATCCGCGTGGAGCTGCCCACCGACTGGTGCTGGGCCACCCTGGGCCACGAGGCCGATCCGGTGACGATCTCGCTTCCCGCCGGCACCCTGGCCCTCGACCCGGGCACCACGGCGCTCGTGACGGTGGAGCCCGACGACGCCACGTTCGTGGCCGTCGCCTCGGGCCACGCCGTGCTGGCCGAGGCCCACGGGCCCACGCCGCTGCCGGCGGGCTCGCTCGCACTGGCGTCGGTCGGCTCGCGGGCGCAGGTGGACCACGCCTCGGCCGCCGAGATCGACGCCGACCCGCTGGTGGCCCGCAACCGGAAGCTCGACGCCCAGCTCTGACCCCGGCGGTCAGCTCCGGAGGGTGACCCCCGGGAGGGCGCCGGTGTGCTGCCCGCCCTCCACCGTGACCACGCCGTTGACCACGGTGAGGTCGTAGCCCGTGGCGCCCTGCACCCAGCGGCCAGCGCCGCCGGGGAAGTCGTGGCGGAACTCGGGGATCGGCAGCGACAGGGCGTCGAGGTCGATCACGTTGAGGTCGGCGGGGCGGCCCTCGGCGATCACCCCACGATCGGCGATGGCGAACAGGGCGGCGGGGATCGACGTGAGCCGGGCCACGCCCTGCGCCAGGTCGTACAGCCCCCGGTCGCGCACCCAGTGGGCCAGGAACCACGTGGGCTGGCTGGCGTCCATGATCTGGCCGACGTGGGCGCCGGCGTCGGCGAGGCCCAGGACCACGTTGGGGTCGGCGAGGAGGTGCTCCACCTCGGCAGGGGTCTGGTTGAGGAAGGGCCAGTTGAGCAGGCAGGCGCCATCGGTGGCGTCGAGCAGGTCGATCCACAGGGCCGTGGGAGTGGTGCCGGCGGCCGCGGCCCGGGCGGCGAGCGAGCGCTCCGGGTCGAGCCGGTAGTCGGCGGGCACGGTGTCGAGGGGGAACAGGTGCTCCGGGGCGATGCCGCCCGGCCCGTCGCCCTCGGCCACCAGCACGGCCCGCTGCTCGGGGTCGCGGATGGCGGCGAGGCGCTCTTCGAAGGGCAGGTCGAGCAGGGCCCGCCACGAGGGGGCGCCGCCGAAGGGGGAGTGGTGCGCCAGGCCGAACAGCACCCCCACCGACCGGACCGTGGTCTGCGGGTGGATGTCGGCGCCCTCGGCGTTGGCGGCGGCCACGTGGGCGAGCACCTGGCGGTGCAGGTCGCCGCCGGCCACGGTCTGGGTGAGGCCGAACGACACCGACCGCCCAGACGCCCGGCTCACCTCGGCCAGCACGGCCACCTCCTCAGCGGTGCTCTCGGGTGTGGCCCCGTTCTGCGAGCCGAGCATGGCGGCGGTCTCGAACACGCCCTTGCCGTGGCGGCCCAGCACCTCGGCCAGCGCCACCAGTTCGTCGACCGATGCGTAGGTGCCCGGGATCGGCTCCCCGTCGGCGCCCTTGTGGAGCACGGTCCGGCTCGACGACAGGCCGAGCGCACCGGCGGCCATCGCCTCGTCGACGAGGTCGGCCATGGCGGCGAGGTCGGCCTCGGTGGGCTCCTCGGCGGCGCGCTCGCCCATGACGTAGCGGCGCAGGGCGCTGTGCCCGATCATGCCGCCGACGTTGATGCCCTTGGGCCGACGGTCGAGCTCGGCGAGGTACTGGCCGTAGGTCTCCCACTCCCACGACAGCCCGTCCATGATCGCGTCGGCCGGGATGTCCTCGACCGACTCCATCATCTCGGCGAGGTCCCGGCGGTCCTCGGGCCTACAGGGTGCGAAGGTCACCCCGCAGTTGCCGATCACCACCGAGGTGACGCCGTGGAAGCACGACGATGTGCCCAGCGGGTCCCAGGAGATCTGGGCGTCGAGGTGGGTGTGGATGTCGACGAAGCCGGGCGTGACGATGCGGCCGGTGGCGTCGACCTCGCGGGCGGCCGGCCCGTCGACCTCGCCGACGGCCACCACCATGCCGTCCTGCACCGCGACGTCGGCGCGCCTCGGTGGGGCGCCGGTCCCGTCGACGAGCGTGCCGTTGCGGATCACCAGGTCGAACATGGTCCGAGGGTAGATCGCTCTACGGTTGCGTGATGGCCGAACACGTGAAGCGCTGGCGGGTCGACGGGTCGAAGGCGGTGCACCTCCACGACGTGGACACCCGATCCCGCGATGGCGCACCCGGTGGCAAGCACCACACCCGCGCGGCCACCGAGCCGCTGGTCGAGCGCCTCGCCGAGATGCAGAACCGGCTGTGGGCCGAGCAGCAGCGCTCGCTGCTCCTGGTTCTGCAGGCCATGGACGCCGGCGGGAAGGACGGCACGATCCGGAAGGTGTTCACGGGCGTGAACCCCCAGGGCGTGCGGGTGGCGTCGTTCAAGGCGCCCACCACCCACGAGCTGGCCCACGACTTCCTGTGGCGCATCCACCGCGAGGTGCCGGGCCGCGGGGAGATCGGCGTGTTCAACCGGTCGCACTACGAGGACGTCCTGATCGTGCGGGTGGAGGAGCTGGTGCCCGAGCCGGTGTGGCAGGGCCGCTACGCCCACATCCGCCACTTCGAGGACCTGCTGGCCGACGCCGGCACCACGGTGGTGAAGGTGTTCCTCCACATCTCGAAGGACGAGCAGGCCGAGCGGTTCCAGGCCCGACTCGACACGCCGGAGAAGCGCTGGAAGTTCTCCGCCGCCGACCTCGACGTGCGCGCCAAGTGGGATCGCTACCAGGAGGCCTACGAGGACGCCATCAACGAGACGGCCACCGAGCGCAACCCCTGGTACGTGGTCCCCGCCGACCGCAAGTGGTACCGGGACTGGGCCATCCTGCAGATCCTGCTGGGCACCCTGGAGGACATGGACCCGCAGTACCCCGACGAGGAGGAGGGCCTCGATCAGGTCGTGATCGACTGAAGGGGGGCGGGGAGGGTGACCACCATGCGGCAGCCGGTGGGCTGGCGGCGCTCGGCGCGGATGCGGCCGCCGTGGAGGTCCACCACCCAGCGGGCGATGGCCAGGCCGAGGCCAGAGCCGCCCTCGTCGGTGCTGCGGGCCTCGTCGGTCCGGTAGAAGCGCTCGAACACCCGGCCCAGCGCCTCCGAGGGGATGCCCGGGCCCTCGTCGAGGACCTCGAGCACCACGTGGTGGTCGGAGCGCTGGGCGGCCAGCACCACCTCGCCGCCGTCGGGCGTGAAGCGCGCCGCGTTGTCGGTGAGGTTGGCGAACACCTGGTGCAGCCGCTCGGGGTCGCCCTCCACGGTGAGGTCGGGCGGCTCCACCTGCACCCGGAAGCTGACGTCGGGGGAGTGGAGCGACGACTCGTCGGCCACCGCCTCGAGCAGGTCGGCCACCGGGAACTGGAGGAGGTGCAGCGGCGAGCCGCCCGACTCGAGCCGGCTCAGGTCGAGCAGCTGGGTGACCAGCCGCTGGAGCCGCTCGGTCTGGGCGAGCATCGTGCGCAGGAGGGCGGGGTCGGGCTCCACCACGCCGTCGACCACGTTCTCGAGCGTGGCCCGCAGCGCCGAGATGGGGGTGCGGAGCTCGTGGGAGACGTTGGCCACGAGGTCTCGCCGCTGGCGGTCCACCGCGGCGAGCTCCTCGGCCATCAGGTTGAAGGCGGCGGCCAGGCGCCCGACCTCGTCGGCCGACGACGTCTCCACCCGCACGCTCACGTCGCCGGCGGCCATCGACGCCGCCGCCTTCTCCATCTCCCGTAGCGGGGAGGTCATGCCCCGGCTCATCAGCTGCACCATGCCCAGGGCGATGAGTGCGGCCACACCGGCGCGGAACAGCGGCACGAAGTTCAGCTGGAGGCCGATCTCGTTGACCGCGAGGGTGACGGCCACGGCGGCAACGATCACCACCGAGAACTTGACCTTGATGGAGCGGAGCCGCTGGAGCGGGTTCACCGCCGCGCTACCTGGCCTCGGCGTCGGCGTCCTGGCCCAGCGCGTAGCCCACCCCGTGGACCGTGCGGACCACGCTGTCGCCGAGCTTGCGCCGCAGGGCTCGCACGTGGGAGTCGACGGTGCGGGCGCCGGACCCGTCTCGGTAGCCCCACACGTCGGCCAGCAGCCGCTCGCGGGTGAGCACGCGGCCCGGCTTCTCGGCCAGGCCCACGAGCAGGTCGAACTCGGTGGGGGTGAGGTGCACCACCTCGCCGCGCTGGCGCACCCGGCGGCCGTCGACGTCGATCTCGATGTCGTCGTCGAGGCGGATCGACCGGCCGGCGGTGATGCCGGCCAGGGCGTCGAGGCGGCGGAACAGCGCCTGCACGCGGGCCACCAGCTCGCGCATCGAGAAGGGCTTGGTGAGGTAGTCGTCGGCGCCAACCGCGAGGCCGATCACGAGGTCGGTCTCGTCGTCCCGGGCCGTGAGCATCAGCACGGGCAGGTGGCGGTCCTTCTGGATGCGCCGGCAGACCTCGAGCCCGTCCAGGCCCGGGAGCATGAGGTCGAGGATCACGAGGTCGGGCTCCCAGCGCCGGGCGTGCTCCACGCCGCTCGGGCCGTCGGCGGCGAGCTGGACCTCGTAGCCCTCGCTGCGCAGCCGGGCGGCCACGGCGTCGGCGATCAGCGCCTCGTCCTCGACCACGAGGATCTTGCGTCCCATCGGGCCAACCCTAGGGACCGCAATGGTCCCGGCGGGGGCACGTGCCGTACCGTTGGACCCATGTCCGACTACTCGCCGCCGCTCGCCGACATCACCTTCCTGCTCCAGCACGTCACCCCCATCGACGAACTGGCCAAGCTTGATGCCTACGCGGAGATCGACACCGACTCCGTGCTGGCCGTCATCGGGGAGTTCGGGCGCCTCATGACCGACGTGTGGGCCCCCACCAACGCGGTGGGCGACGCCGAGGGCAGCCACGTCGAGGGCGACACGGTCCGCACCGCCACCGGCTTCAAGGAGGCCTACGCCGCCTACGCCGAGGCCGGCTGGGGTGCGGTGCCCTTCGACGTGGCCTACGGCGGCGGTGGGTTCCCCTGGCTGGTGGGCATCGTCATGCAGGAGCTGCTCAACAGCGCAAACATGGCGCTGGCCATGGCCCCCCTGCTCACCCAGGGCGCCATCGACGCCATCCTCCACCACGGCAGCGAGGAGCAGCGGGAGAAGTACCTGCTGAAGATGGTGTCGGGCGAGTGGACCGGCTCGATGAACCTCACCGAGCCCGACGCCGGGTCCGACGTGGGCGCCCTGCGCACCAAGGCCGTGCGCCAGGACGACGGCACCTACCGCATCACCGGCCAGAAGATCTTCATCACCTTCGGCGAGCACTCCTTCACCGACAACATCATCCACCTGGTGCTGGCCCGCACCCCCGACGCGCCCACCGGCACCAAGGGCATCTCCTGCTTCATCGTCCCCAAGTTCCTGGTGCACGACGACGGGTCGCTCGGCGAGCGCAACGACGTCCACGTCGTGTCGGTCGAGCACAAGATGGGCATCAAGGGCAGCCCCACCTGCGTGCTGGCCTACGGCGACAACTCCGACGGCGCGGTGGGCTACCTCATCGGCGAGGAGAACGCCGGCATGCGCTACATGTTCACGATGATGAACAACGCCCGGCTGGGCGTGGGTGCCGAGGCGCTCGGCGTGGCCGAGCGCTCCTACCAGAAGGCCCTCGGGTACACGAAGGAGCGCCGCCAGGGCTATGCCCCCGGCGCCGCCCGCGGCGAGAAGTCGTTCATCGTCGAGCACCCCGACGTGCGCCGGCAGCTGCTCACCATGAAGGCCTACGTCGAGTCGATGCGGGCCCTCGTCTACAAGGTGGCCGAGCAGATCGACGTGGCCCGCCACGGGGCCGACGACGTGGCCCGCACGCAGGCCCAGGAGATGGTCGACCTCCTCATCCCCCTGGCCAAGAGCTACTGCACCGACGTGGCCGAGACGGTCACCTCCATCGGCATCTCCCTGCACGGCGGCATGGGCTTCATCGAGGAGACCGGGGCCGCCCAGTTCTACCGGGACACCAAGATCACCCAGATCTACGAGGGCACCAACGGCATCCAGGCCATGGACCTCGTGGGCCGCAAGCTCCCGATGCGCGCCGGCGGCGTGCTGGCCGACCAGATCGGCCGGATGAAGGCCACCGTCGAGGAGCTCGCCGGCGCCGGCGACGACCTCGCGCCGATCCACCGCGAGCTGGCGGCGGCGGTGGCCGCCCTCGAGGAGACCTCGAACTGGATCCTCACCAACGGCCTGGCCGATCCGGTGCAGGCCCTCTCCGCGGCCACCCCGTTCCAGCGCCTGTTCGCCACCACGGTCTGCGGCTGGCTCATGGCCCAGCAGGCCCTCGTGGCCGGTCGCCTGGTGGCGTCGGGTGCCGCCGACGCCGACGTGGCCGCGGTGAAGCTGGTGACCGCCCGGTTCTTCGCCGAGCACCTGCTCCCGCAGGTCTACGGCCTGGTCAGCCCGGTCACCGCCGGCAAGGACGACCTCTTCGCCCTCACCGCCGACCAGCTCTGACCGGCGGCCGGTCCCGGCCCGCTCGGACCGTCGGGATCCCGGCGGTTCCTCAACCTCGGCCCCCCTGGTGCCGATTGGGGGGCCTTGATGGATCGCGCGCTGGGGCCCGGCGCGGCGCCTCCCGTGCCGCGGATGTCCACCGGGCTCGGCCGCGCCCGGGCTTCGCAGGCGCTGGCCGAGGTCGGGATCCAGATCGACTCGCTCGTGCGGGCCGACAGCGTCACCAACGAGGTCTGGCTCACCCGCCACTACGTGGTGCGGCTGAACCGCGACACCAGCCCCCGCCTCCACCGGGAGGCACTGCTGTCGCAGGTGCTGCCCGAGGAGGTGGGCTACCCGCCCATGGTCCAGTACGGCGGCGAGGTCGGCAACGACTGGCTGATCTCCCAGCGGGTGCCGGGCGGTCCTCTCAGCCGGTGGTGGCCCACCATGACGCGCGACGAGCGCCGTGAGGCCGTGCGCCAGATGGCGGCGCGCCTGCGGGCGGTCCACCGCACCCCGTGCCCCGACGTGCGGGTGTTCGTCGACACCGGCCAGCTGCTGCAGTCGGCCCCAACGGGCGCCCAGGCGGTGGCCCCGCTGCTGCGGGCGCTCGACCGGGCGGCGCGGCTTCCCAACGTCGACCCCGAGATCATGGCGGAGGCCGCCGACCACGTGCGCGCCAACGCGTCGGCGCTCGACGGCTTCGACGACGACACGCTCGTGCACGGCGACCTGAGCTTCGAGAACGTCCTGTGGGACGGCGAGAACATCACCGCCCTGCTCGACTTCGAGTTCGCCCGCCCGGCCCCGGCCGACCTCGACCTCGACGTGCTCCTGCGGTTCTCGGCCCTGCCCAAGCTCCACGTGGCCGAGGACTACGAGGACGCCACCGAGGCGGACGACTACGCAGACGTGCCGTGGTGGTTCGCCGAGGACTACCCCGAGCTGTTCGCCCATCCCCGCCAGTTCGACCGGGTGCGGATCTACAGCCTGGCGTGGGACGTGCGCGAGCTGCTCGCCTTCCCGCCCGGCGATCCGGTGCGAGACCTGCACCGGCACCACCCGTACCGGCGGATCATCCACGTGCTGCGCAAGACGAGCTACCTCGACCGCCTGAACGGCGGGGTGGCGCTCGACTACTGAGCGCGGGCGGCGGCCACCACGGCGTCGGACAGGGGCGGCCACGCCTGCAGCGCCCACGGCCCGAAGGCCCGCTCGGTGAGCACCACGAGCGCCCGCGCCACCGTCGGGTCCACCCAGAGGAACGTGCCGGCGGCGCCGAAGTGGCCGAAGGTCTCCGGTGCGTTGGTGGCACCGGTCCAGTGGGGGTGCTTGGCGTCTCGGAGCTCGAAGCCGAGCCCCCAGTCGTTGGGGGCCTGCGGCCCGACACCGGGCAGCACGCCGCGCAGGCCGGGGAACTGCACGGTGGTGGCCTCCCGGAGCGTGTCGGGGTGGACCAACGAGGGCCGCAGCAGCTCGTGGGCGAAGCGGGTGAGGTCGCCCGTGGTGGACGTGGCGCCGTGGGCCAGCGAGCGGTCGGCGACGTCGGTGCTCGCCATCCCGAGCGGTTCGAGCACGGCGTCGGCCACGTAGCGGTGGGCGGGCATCGCGGACCGGGAGCCGAGCAGGTCGGCCAGCACCTGGAAGCCGGTGTTGGAGTAGATGCGCCGGTGGCCGGGCGGAGCCGACGCCCCGGCGTCGAGCCCCAGGCCCGAGGCGTGGGCCAGCAGGTGGCGCACCGTGGCGCCGGGCGGGCCCGCCGGCTCGTCGAGCTCGAGCGTGCCCTCCTCCACGGCCACGAGGCAGGCGTAGGCGGTGAGCAGCTTGGTGACCGACGCCAGTCGGTAGGGGCGGTGCTGGTCGCCCACGGTGGCCACCGTGGCGCCCGGGGCCGCCACCGCCACGCTCACCGCCGGGCAGTCCCACCCGCCGGTGGCGAGCAGGGCGGAGGCGAGGCCGGCGTCGGTGGACGGTGCGCCCGGTGCCGGGGGTGCCGGCGCGGGCTCAGGCACCGTCCCACACCATGCGGGTGGGGGCGGTGGGGTCCGGCTCGGCGGTGGGGTCGGCCGCCGGCGGATGCGGCCCGAGCACCACGTCGGCCGGATCCCGCCGATCGATGTGGCCGATGAGCCCGTGGTAGACGCCGAACCCGCACAGCTCGCGCAGGCGGGGCTCGAAGGTGCGCAGCGTGGCGAGCGGGATGCCCACCTGCTGGTTCTCCTGCTGGCGGACCCAGCCGGCGCAGTAGTTCATGGCCAGGCCGATGCGTCGGTGCGAGGTGGTGTTGGCCCCGCCGCCGTGCCACAGGCTCCCGTGCCACACCAGGACGCTGCCCTTCTCCATCTCCGCCGGGATCGTGTCGTGGTGGGCCATCAGGTCGGGCGAGGCGTCGGCGAGGTGCGAGCCGGGCACGAGGCGGGTGGCGCCGTTGGCCTCGGTGAAGTCGGTGAGGGCCCACATCGAGTTGCACACGGTGGCCACGTGGGGCTTGGCGAGCGGCATGAGCTGGTCGTCGGCGTGGATCGGCTGGGCCCGCTCGCCCGGGTCGATGGCGATCGACGACAGCGACGACACCAGGCAGCCGGCGTCCAGCACGCCCTCGACCAGCGGCAGCACGTGGGGGTGCACCGGGACCCGGGCGAACACCGGGTGGTGGGCGAGGAGGTTGTAGATCCGGATCGTGGACGTGCCCTCGAACCGGTTGCGGGCCGGCTTCACGTCGAGGTCGTGCTCCAGGCGGCTGAGCACCTCCACCAGCTCGTCGACCAGGTCGGGCTCGATGGCACCGGGCACCACCGTGTACCCCTGCTCGGCGATCCGGTCGAGGTGGGCGGCCAGCGTGGCGCCGGCGAGGGGAGCGGTGGCGGCAGCCGGATCGGTCACGTCGCGCATGGTAGGCCGAGGGGGTGACGACGGCCCGGCCCACCCCGCCCGAGCCGGCCGACTTCACCGAGGCGGTGGTGGCGGTGCTCGAGGGGCTCGAGCGCGGCGACGTGGTCACCTACGGCGAGGTGGCCGCCGAGGCCGGCTTCCCGGGCGCGGCTCGAGCGGTGGGGCGGCTCCTCGCCGGGAGCGACGGCGCGTTCCCGTGGTGGCGGGTGGTCACCGCGTCGGGACGCCTCGTGCCCGGCCACGAGGCCGAGCACGCCCGGCGCCTGGCCGCCGAAGGCGTGGAGGTGCGCAACGGACGCGTCCGGGGACGCCGCTCGTAGCATGCGGCCCATGAGCATCTACGACCACTCCGTGCAGGCCCTCGGGGGCGGCGACGCCGACCTCCACGACCACGAGGGCAAGGTGGCCCTGGTGGTGAACGTGGCCTCCAAGTGCGGCCTCACGCCCCAGTACGAGGGCCTCGAGCGCCTCCAGCGGACCTACGGCGACCGCGGGTTCACCGTGCTCGGGTTCCCGTGCAACCAGTTCCTCGGCCAGGAGCCCGGCTCCAGCGAGGAGATCGCCACGTTCTGCTCCACCACCTACGGCGTCACGTTCCCGATGTTCGAGAAGATCGACGTCAACGGCGACGACCGGGATCCGCTCTACGCCGAGCTCACCCAGGTGGCCGACGCCGATGGCGTCTCGGGCGACATCCGGTGGAACTTCGAGAAGTTCCTGGTGGCGCCCGGCGGCGAGGTGGTGGCCCGGTTCAGCCCGCAGACCGAGCCCGAGGCCGCCGAGGTCACCGCCGCGATCGAGGCGCACCTCCCGGCCTGATCGCGGAACCGACCCGCTCGCCCCCTAGCCTGGGACGAGCGGGTCGGCGCCCATCCCGGGGCGGTCCCGCGGGTCACCTCGCACGCACTCGTCTCGCCTGACACGACGGCCGGAGGAACGACCCTCCCGAGCCAGACGCACGCAGACGAACCGGAGCAACCCCGTGACCACCACCTTCGACGCCCTGGGCGTCGCCCCCGACCTCGCCGGCGCCCTCGCCGAGCGGGGCATCACCAGCGCGTTCCCCATCCAGGAGCTCACGATCGCCGACGCCCTCGCCGGGCGGGACGTGTGCGGCAAGGCCAAGACCGGGTCGGGCAAGACCCTGGCGTTCGGCCTGCCGGTGCTCCAGCTGGTGAAGCCGGCCGAGGCCCGCCGGCCCCGGGCCATCATCCTCGTGCCCACCCGCGAGCTGGCCACCCAGGTGCGCGACGAGCTGGCGCCCGTGGGCGCCGTGCGCGACCTCAAGGTTGCCGCGGTCTACGGCGGCGCCGACATCGACAAGCAGATCAACAAGATCAAGGCCGGCGTCGAGGTCATCGCCGCCACGCCCGGCCGGATGATCGACCTCATCGACCGCAAGGAGCTCGACCTCGCCGACGTGTCGATCGTGGTGCTCGACGAGGCCGACCGCATGGCCGACATGGGCTTCATGCCCCAGGTCGAGTGGATCCTGCGCCACATCCCCGGCGAGCACCAGACGCTGCTGTTCTCGGCCACGCTCGACGGCGTGGTGCAGGGCCTGATCGACCGCTACCAGACCGATCCGGTGCGCCACGAGGTCGAGTCGGCCGGCGTCACCGTGGCCGAGATGACCCAGCGGTTCCTCCGGGTCCACCAGATGGACAAGGTGAAGGTGGCAGCGGCCATCGCGCGCAGCGGCGACCGCACCCTCATGTTCTGCCGCACCAAGCGCGGCGCGGATCGCCTGGTGGAGCAGCTCGCGGGCGAGGGGATCGAGGCCGGGGCCATCCACGGCGACCTGCGCCAGAGCCAGCGGGAGAAGTCCCTCGCCGACTTCACCGACGGCAAGCTCCACGTGCTGGTGGCCACGGACGTGGCGGCACGGGGCATCCACGTCGACGACATCGACGTGGTGATCCACTTCGACCCGCCGGAGGATCACAAGGCCTACCTGCACCGGTCGGGCCGGACCGCACGCGCCGGCGGTTCGGGCCTGGTGGTCACCCTGCTGCTGTGGGACCAGGAGCTCGAGGTTCGTCGCCTCCAGAAGCGCCTCGGCATCGACCAGCCCATGCACGAGGTCTTCTCCAACAACAAGATCCTGGCCGACCTCACGGCCTGGGACCCCGCCGACGGCGCCTGAGCCGGTCCGCCGCCGGCCCGGAGCCGTCCGGTCGTGGCGTCGAGCGCCCCGACGCCCGCCCCCGAGGCGGTGGCCGCCGGCGTGGTCCGGGTGGTGGCGGCCGCCGCCGGCTGGAAGCTGCCGCCCGACATCCGGGCGGCCCGCCACCGGCCGGCGAGGGCGGTCGAGGCCGCTGTCGGCGCCCACCTCGGCCCCGCCGCCCTCGGGGAGCGCTACGAGGCCTGCTTGGTGCCCGAGGCGCGCGCCGCCGGCGCGCACTACACCCCGAGCGAGCTGGCCGCCCGCCTGGTCGCCCTGGTGATCCCACCTGCGGCGGCACCCCCGGCGCGGGTGTGGGACCCGGCGTGCGGGGGCGGCGCCCTGCTCCTGGCCGCCGCGGACGCCCTGGTGGCGGCGGGGGTCGACCCGGCCGAGGTGGTGGCCGAGCGGTTGTGGGGCACCGATGTCGACCCCGGCGCGGTGGCGGTGGCCGAGGCGGCGCTCGTCTGGTGGGCGCAGCGCCACGGCACCGACGTCCGGCCTGGCTCGCACCTCGCGGTGGGCGACGCGCTGCTCGGGGGCGACGCCGGCGGGCCCCTGGCGGTGGCGGCCGGCGGCGGGTTCGAGGCGGTGGTCGGCAACCCGCCGTTCCAGGGCCAGTTGGTCGGCGGATCGATCCGGCCGGCGAGCGAGCGGGCCGCCTTGCGCGAGCGATGGGGCCCCGAGGTCGTCGGTCCCTACACCGACACCGCATCGCTGTTCCTCGTCGCCGGAGCGTCGGCGCTGGCGCCGGGCGGACGGCTGCTGCTGATCCAGCCCACGTCGGTGCTGGCCGCTCGCGATGCCGCCGCGTCGCGAGCGGCCGCCGAGGCTCGGGCTCCGCTCACGGGCCTCTGGCTCGACGGCGAGGACGTGTTCGGGGCCGAGGTGCAGGTGTGCGCGGTGGTGCTCGAGCGCCCGGGGCCGGACGAGGGGCCGGACCGGCCGCCCGTCGCGGTCCGGCGCTGGCGAGGCCCGGCGGTCGAGCCGGTGTCGGTCCCGTCCGCTGCGGCCCTCGATGCCGGTCCGCCAGCCATCGCGGGCGCGGGCGCGGGCGCCGGCGCCCGGTGGTCCGCGCACGCGCTGTCGGCCCTCGGCGTGCCCGACCCGGTGGTGCGCTGGTCGGGTCGGCTGTCGTCGGTGGCCACGGGTCGGGCCGGGTTCCGCGACGAGTACTACGGGCTGGTCGGCCACGTCCGCGAGGCGGCCGAGGTCGGCGCCGATCCCGATCTCGGCCGCTCGAGCCGGTCCGACGGGCGGTGGGCGCCGCTCGTCACCTCCGGCCTGATCGACCCGGGTCGCTGCGCCTGGGGCGAGCGGGCGGCGAGCTTCGCCCGCCACCGCTACGAGCGCCCGGTGGTGGACCGGCGGGCGGTGTCGGCCGTCGGCGGCCGAGCGGCGGCCTGGTTGGCCGCCACCGGCGTGCCCAAGGTGGTGGTGGCCACCCAGACGCGCGTGGGGGAGGCGGCGGTCGACGAGGGCGGCGGGTGGGTGCCGTCCACGCCCACCGTGGCCCTGCTCGCCCCGCCCGACCGCCTGTGGGAGGTGGCGGCGGTGGTGTGCTCGCCGGTGGGCACCTTGGCCGCGCTCGCCGCCACGGCCGGTTCGGCCCGGGCGCGCGACGCCATCCGCCACCGCGTGGAGACCCTCGCCGACCTGCCGCTCCCCGTCGACCTCGAGGCCTGGCGGGCCGGAGCCGAATCGCTCGCCGCCGGCGATCGGCACCGGTTCCTGGCGGCCATGGCCTCGGCCTACGACCTCGCCGATCCGACTGCGCTGCACGAGTGGTGGGCGCAGCGCACGCCTCGGACCTTCGGCCCGGTCGAATCCGATCCCGATCCGCAGGGCGCGTTTTAACGGTGTTCGGTGCTCGGTAGGGTCAGGGTCGTGTTCCTGGCGCTGCGCGAGCTCCGACGGGCCAAGGTCCGATTCGGGCTGCTCGTGGCCGCCATCGGGCTGCTGGTCTTCCTGATCCTGACCCAGAAGGCGCTCCAGGACGGCCTCATCACCGGCTTCGTGGGCGCCATCCGGGCTCAGTCGGCGCCGGTGCTCGTGTACAGCGTCGACGGGCAGCGCACGTTCCAGGGCAGCGTGATCCCACCCGACCTGGAGCGGACCATCGTCGGCGTCGAGGGGGTGGGCGAGGC
Source organism: Actinomycetota bacterium (assembly GCA_019639095.1). Lineage (GTDB taxonomy): Bacteria > Actinomycetota > Acidimicrobiia > Acidimicrobiales > Iamiaceae > Aquihabitans. The sequence goes on along the minus strand of JAHBSN010000010.1, from coordinate 266 downwards.
CGGCAAGCTCGGGCAGGGCACCTTCACCGTGGAGGTCGGCGGCCAGGCCGAGAGCGACGCGGCCGTCATCGGCTACGAGCGATCCGGACTGGGCGATCCGCGCACGCTGAGCGCCGGTCGCCGTCCCGCCGCGGCGGGCGAGGCCATCGGCACCTCCACCGACTTCTCGCTCGGCGACGAGGTACGGGTGGTGGCGGCCGGCGGTGCCGACGCACCCACGCTCACGGTGGTGGGCCTGGCCGACGACGCCCAGATCCAGGTCACGC
>JAHBSN010000001.1 GCA_019639095.1 Actinomycetota bacterium | reverse complement strand
GCGGAGCCGGCGCACCTCGGCGTCGGCGTAGATCGGGCCCGACATGCCGCCGTCCACCAGCCCCGGCGCCACGGCGTTGGCCCGGATCCCGCTCGGCCCCCACTCCACGGCCATCTGCTGCACGAGCAGGGCGATGCCGGCCTTGGTGGCGCCGTAGGCGCCGGCGCCCGGGCCCGGGACCACGCCGTTCATCGAGGTGACGGCCACGAGCGACCCCGCCGTGCCGGCGGCGAGCATCCGGCGCGCCGCCGCCCGCAGGGCCACGAACGTGCCCGTCAGGTTCACGTCGACCACGCGCCGCCAGTCGTCCACGGGAAGCTCGGCGAGCGGCCCGAACCGGACGATCCCGGCGTTGGCCACCACGCCGTGCGGCGCCGCCTCGCCGGTGGCGGCGGCCAGCTGGTCGAGCGCCGCCTCGACCTCGGCCTCCGACGCGGTGTCGGCCGCCAGCGCCACGGCTCGGCTGCCCAGCGAGCTCGCGACGCGGGCGGCCGCCTCGGCGTCTCGGTCGAGCACGCCCACGGTCCAGCCATCGGCGTGGGCCGCCCGGGCGATGGCCTCGCCGATCCCGGACCCGCCACCCGTGACCACGACGGTGCCGCTCACCGGCGGGCGGCCTCCTGGGTGAGGGGCTCGGCGGCCCACACGCCCACCTTCTCGCCCGGGAGCGGGCGCCGCTCGGGCCAGGGCCGGGCCAGGTCGACCGCCCGGCCCCGGGAGATCACGTGGCGGAGGTTGGTCCGGTCGCCGAGGACCCGCACGTCCACCGACGGGTCGCCGTCGACCACGAGCAGGTCGGCCGCCGCTCCCGGCGCCACCACGCCGATCGTGCCGGGCTCGCGCCGCAGCGCGAGCGCCCCGTTCGCGGTGGCGCACCGGATCGCCTCGAGCGGGGTGAGCCCTATCGCCTCCACCAGCACCTCGAGCTCGCGGGCGTGCCAGTGGCCGTAGGGCGTGAGGGCGAAGCCGCTCTCGGAGCCGGCCAGGATCGGCACCCCGGCGCGGTGGGCCTCGGCGAGCTTGGTGGCGGTGGCCTCGATCTCGCCGCGGAAGAGGTCGACCTGCGTGCTCGCCGCCCCCACCTTGTGGCCGTGGTCGGCCAGGTTGGCGAGGAAGGTGAACGTGGGGGCCACCGCGCACCCGGCCTCCACCACGGCGGCCAGGGCGGCGTCGTCGAGGAAGCTGGCGTGCAGGATCAGGTCGACGCCGGCCTCGGCCGCCAGCCGGGTGGAGGTGGCGTTGCGGCAGTGGGCCACGGTGGGCGTGTCGAGCTCGTGGGCGGTGTCGGCCACGGCCCGCAGCTCGTCCAGGGTCCACACGGTGAGCTCGCCGCGGTGGTTCGGGAGCGACCCGGTGACGTGGATCTTCACCCAGTCCGCCCCGTGCTTCACCTGCTGGCGGGTGGTGCGCACCATCTCGTCGCGGTCGCCAACCACGTGCGCGTAGCCGGCCCGGCCCGAATCGGGGATGAGGCGGCCGGCGGTGCCGCCCGCCGCGGTGAGCAGCGCGTTCATGCCCGCCGCCATGCGCGGGCCCTCGACGATGCCGGCCTCGATCGCCTCGCGCAGCGCCGGGCCCAGGTTCCACAGGCAGTCGGCGTCGAGGAACCCGGTGACGCCGGCCAGCAGCAGCTTGGGCACGTTGAACGCGGCCACCATCGCCGCGGTGGACTGGTCTCGGTGGAAGAACAGCTCGTCGTTGCTCGCCGGCTCGCCGAAGGTGATGTGGCAGTGGGCGTCGATCAGGCCGGGCATCACGGTGAGACCGGTGGCGTCGATCCGCTCGATGCCCGGTCCGGCGGCGTCGGCCCGCAACGCGGCGTCGGGGCCGATCGCGGTGATCTCGTCACCCTGCACGAGCACATCGGTCGGCCCGGTGCGGGCCTCGCCGGTGCCGGCGATGACCGACCCGCCGGCGACGAGGAGGCCCGCCGGTCCGCTCACCACAGCTCGTCGCACTCGCGGGCGACCTCGTGCACGGCGGCGTGCAGCTCCTCGGGCACCGAGGCCAGTGCCTCGGGGGTGACCTCGGCGGAGAACCGCAGGCGCTCGGCGTCGGTCAGCTCGTGGAACGCCGGCATCCACGCCGAGTGGAGCACCAGCGGGATGGTCTCCCGGTTGGCGCCCGCCAGGGTGGCGATCGGTCCGGCCGAGACGCGTGCGGCGTCGAACAGCTCCACCCGGAAGCCGTCGTCGTTGCAGACCGGCTGGACCACGTAGCCGTCGTGGCCGCCCGGCTCGCCCCCGGCGTAGCGGCCTGGCGCCGCGCCCCGCGGGGCGAAGGCCGGCGAGGTGATGTGGTCGCCCAGGTCGGGGTACTCCCAGCGCCCCTTCAGCTCCATGCTCGGCCGCTCGAACGAGCACAGCGCGCCCGGGGTCTCCTCGCGCAGCAGGCTCAGGTCGATGCGGTCGGCGTAGAGCTGGGCGGCGCGCTGGCTGATGTTGCCGGGCCGGCAGCCCTGGTAGGTCACGTGGTGGAGCGTGGGGGCGGTGAGCCCCTCGGTGCTCCAGTCCATGGCCGAGAGCTGGAGGTTGAACGCCCAGTCCTCCCGGAAGGTGCCGACGTGGCCGATGGTGCCGCGCTCGGGGTGGAACACCACCTCGGTGATCGTCTCCGGCGCCATGGCCATGTTGTAGAGGCCGACCACGCCGGGGTCGATCGGGTTGCCGTTGACGTCGCGGTCGCCGGGCCGCAGGTAGAGGGCCAGGTCCATGAGGTCCATGCCCTCCCACACCACCGACACGCCGTCGGTGTCGTCCCAACGGGCGTAGTAGTGGCCGGTGGGCGGGGCCATCGTGAAGCAGGTGGGCGTGACCGGCGTGCCGCTGGGGAGGCCTTCCACCTGCTCCTTGCGGATCAGCCAGACCGGCACCTCGGCGTCGATCGTGAGCGTGCGCTCCCCGCCGAACATCTCGCCCGGGTCCGCCTTGAAGTTGCCCGAGTCGCACAGGATCACCCAGTCGCGGCTCTGGCTCACGGTGTGGATGGAGCCCGAGAACGTGATGCCGTCGAGCGGCCAGTGCTGCACCGCCGTCCCGTCGTGGCGGTCGTAGCGCACGAGCGAGGGTCGCATGCCGAACGAGGGCTCCATCACCGGCTCGAGCTTCACCGTCCAGAGGCAGTGGCGCTCCGGGTCCACCACGGGGTGGGCCGTGGACATGAGGAACGGCAGCACGCCGCCCATGGGCATCGAGCTGCCGCCCCAGGTGTCGACGTGGCCCACCTCGGCCACGAACTCGAGGGTCTCGGGGTGCAGTTCCACCGGGCGGCCGGCGTCCCAGGTGACGTAGAGGCGGTCGCCCCAGGGAAGCGGGGCGGTGTTCGACGCGTTGGCCGCCCCGAACGGCGACTGGTAGCCGATCGGGCTGCCGCCGAACTGCTCGGGGTGGCGGTCGAAGAGCCGCTTGCCGGGGGACTGGATGGACCGGGACTGCCAGGCGAAGCGCCCCGGCGCCGCACCCCGCCCGCCCGGCTCCAGCGACAGGCGGCAGATGGCCCCCCAGTCGAAGATCGCGTAGGGCAGCGTGCCGAGGTGCTGGGGGCTCGAGAACAGGACCTCGCCGCCGATGTCGGCCGGCCAGGCACCGGACACGACCTCGAGCTCGAAGTCCCGGTGGGGCGAACTGGTGAGCGACGCCGGAACGGGCATGTGGTCCCCCTTGTGGCACACGGTGGTGAACAGTGTTCAGCAGCGTAGCGCGTCGTGCTTTACAGTGTTCGAGCAACACGACGTCGATCGGGCAGGGGACCACATGGACGCCACGCTGGAGCTGCGGATCCGAGATCGGATCGAGACCGAGAAGGCGCGCACGGCGCCACCGCCCGATGCCGTGCCGGTGCCGCTGGTGCCCACCACCCGCTACACCGACCCGGCGTTCCACGACCTCGAGCGCGAGCGGGTCTTCGCCCGCACCTGGCTGTTCGTGGGCCACGAGTCGGAGTGGCCCGAGCCGGGGTCCTATCGCCTGATGACGAGATCGGGGGCGCCCATCGTGGTGGTGCGCGGCGACGACGGCGTGCTGCGCGCGTTCTACAACGCCTGTCGACACCGCGGCGCTCCCGTGACGCGGGACGAGTGCGGCACGGCCCGGCGCCTCACCTGCCAGTACCACTCGTGGTCCTACGGCACCGACGGCGAGCTCAAGGCGGTGCCAGAGGAGCGCAGCTTCGCCGGCATCGACCGCGACGAGCTGGGCCTGGTGCCGGTGCGCTGCGAGACGTGGGACGGCTGGGTGTTCGTGAACGAGCACCTCGAGGCCGAGCCGCTGCTGAGCTTCCTCGGCCCGGTGGCCGACCAGATGGCCGAGATCGACGGCCCGGTCATGCGGGCGGTGGGCACCCAGGTGCACCCGATCGCCTGCAACTGGAAGCTGATGGTGGACGCCTTCCTCGAGGTGTACCACGTGCGCACCGTGCACCCCGACAACGCGGCGCTGCTCTACAACGACCACGCCACCACGGTGTCGATGCTCCCGAAGGGGCACAGCCGCCTCACCGTCGAGAAGCACGACGTGTTCCGCGACTTCCCGATGGTCTCCGAGGAGCTCGACAACCCGGCGGTGCCCACGCTGTGGCGCCAGACGTCCACCTCGTTCGGCATCTTCCCGAACCTGGTCGTCCCCATGGACACCGGCGCCTTCACGTTCCTGTGCATGTGGCCCACGAGCGCCACCACCACCGACCTCGAGCTGCGCTGGTACGCGCCGGCGTGGTCGGGCGAGGGCGTGCCCCAGGAGCACCTCGACCGGATGGAGCTGTTCGACACGGTGATGGCCCAGGACCAGGCCAACATGGCGCCGATCCAGGCTTCGATCTCCTCCCCCGGGGCCCGCCCGTTCCAGCTCGGGTGGCACGAGCGGCTGATCCACCACTTCCACCGGGCGGTCGATCTCGCCATCGGCGTCGACCGGCTCCCACCCGGCACCGCCGTGTCCGACGCCCTCGACGGCTTCGTGGAGGAGGCGTGAGGCGCGCCGGCCGGCGGGCCCTCCTCGCCGTCGTGCCCCTGGCCGTGCTGCTCGCGGCGTGCGGCTCCGACGGCGACGCCGCCGAGCCCGCCGGCGACGACTCGGCGCGCACCACCTCCACCGCGGCCCCCGCCCTCCCGGCCGGCGCCGAGGACCTCGTCGGCCGCTTCGCCCACTTCGACGTGGTGGCCTACGAGGACGACGCCATGCGCACGCTCATCATCAGCACCGGCTTCTCCGACCTCGAGGTGCGAGACGGCGAGCTGTGGAACCAGATGACCTTCTGCCACGCCGACACCGTGGTGGACCAGGATGTGGACGTGTCGATCTCCGATGCCGCCACGCAGGCGATCCGACCGGTGGCCACCCCCGTGGAGGTCACCGAGGTCGACGGCGCGCTGCACCTCAGCCGCCCGGCCACGCCCACCCCCATCGGCATCGACCTGGAGGACCCGGCGAACGAGTCCCTGCCCACCGACCCGAACGACCCTCGCATCGTCGACGCCGACGGCGACGGCCACCCCGGCGTCACCTCCACCGTGCGGGTCACCGACGACTTCACCGGCGAGATCTACCTCGCCCGGCGCGAGATCTTCGCCTACGACCTGGTGCAGGTGGACCCGGATCGCCTCGAGGGCACGATCACCGATCGGTCCGAGCAGCTGATCCTCGGCGCCAGCGACCCGGCGTTCCTCACGCCCGCGCAGTGGGTGCAGGTGGACGACCCCGACCGCAACCCGGTGATCTGGCAGCGCGTCGACCCGAGCTGGGACTGCGACCGGCTGGCCCAGGAGCGTGACCGGCTGTTCCCGCCGAACCCCACCACGGATTGGTGATGCTCGACGCCGAGCGCATCGTGGCCGAGGCGCGCGAGATGATCGTGTCCGGTGGCCTCGAGTCCCTGTCGCTGCGACGACTCGGGCGCCGCCTCGGCGTGTCGGCCCCCGCCCTCTACTTCCACGTCGACTCGAAGGCCGCGCTCCTGCGCGCCGTGGCCGAGGGGGAGGTGGCGGCGCTGGCGGCCCAGTTCGCCGCGATCGACGAGCCGGATCCGCTGGACCGGATCCGAGCCCAGAGCCGGGCCTACGTGCGCTACGCCCGCGACAACCCCGAGCTGTTCCAGGTGCTGCTCCTGGCCCCGCCGGACCTGGGGGTGGCCCCCCTGCCCGACGGCGCCGCCCTCCCGGCCACCACCGAGGCGTTCGCCGCCGCGTCGGGCGCCATCGACGAGGCCATCGCGTCGGGCGCGATCGTGTCCGACGACCCGCTGCTCGTGGCCCTCACGCTCTGGAGCGGCGCCCACGGCGTGGCCTCGGTGCTCCAGCTCGGCTTCGGGCTCCCTCCCGAGCTCGAGGAGGCGATGATCGACGAGATCACCGACCGCATCCTGGCCGGCTACCGCGGCTGAGCCGCGAGCGATCAGTAGATCTCGACGAGGATCGGGTTCGGGACCGGGATCGGATCCGGCGACAGCGGCGCGGCCACGTGCTTCTCCGCCCGGGCCGGGGCGGGATCCCGCTGGGCCTCGTAGAGGGCCACGTCGGCGGTGCGGGACCGGTCCTGGGCCCAGCGGGCCACCACCGGATCCGCGGTGAGGAACACCACCTGGACGTGCCCGGCGATGCGGACGATCAGGTCGAGCAGGTCCATGCGCTCGGCCACCGGCACCGCGTTGAGCGGGTCGTCGAGGAACACGGGCAGGACGTCCTCCTGCCCGTCGAGCACCACCGTCCGGTTGAGCCGAGCGATCAGGCGCTGCTGGATCGAACCCGGGCCCGACGCCAGCTCCTCGAGCCGGCGCTCGAGGTCCGCCACCGCGGCCTTGGCCAGCTCGTGGCGGTGCTCGGCACCCACCACGTCGAGGCGACCGGCCACGTTCAGGGTCTCGTTGATGTCGCGGCGTCGGGCGTCGAGCAGGTCGGGGTCGGCCGGCGGTGCGGTCGGGTGCGGCGTGTCGGCCCAGCCCTCGCGCCACTCGGCGGCCAGGAAGGCCTCGACCTCGGCGATCTCGGCCTGCACGGTGGCCCGCGGTCGCTCGCCGCTCCCGGAGCGGTTGCGGGCCTCGGCGATGGCCTCGATCACCCGACCCAGGCGGGCCTCGAGCGGACCGTCGGCGTGGCCCAGGTGCGCGAGCAGCTCGCCGAGCCGTGCGGCGGCCTTGGCCTCCTTGTGCTCCAGCTCGCCCAGCTCCACGAGGCGCCGGGCCACCCGGCCGGCGGCCACCCGCTGGTCCACCAGGGCCGGCAGCCGGCGGAGGTCCTGGCCGGCGAGGTGCCCGGGCACGATGCCGTACGGGTCGAGGTCGCCGAGCAGCGTCGAGCGGGCCTGGGCCTCGGCGCGGGTGGCGTTGGCGAGGGCGGTCTCGAGGTCGTCGCGACGACGGGCGATGCTGTCCGGGTCGGTGGCCTGCACGTAGGCCCGCACCGCCTCGGCCCGGGAGGCGAGGTCCTCGGGCGACAGGGTGCCGGCCACGTCGCTCCAATCGACCTCGGCGGCGGTGCGGGCGTTGGCGGCCATCTCGAAGCGCCGCCGCTCCCCGGCGTCGGTGAACGCATCCACCCGGCGCAGGTGCAGCCCGAGCCACGACCCGGCATCGGACCGGGTGAGGGCCAGCTCCTCGAGGAGCACGGCCTGGGCGAGGTTGCGGCGGGGGATCGCGAGCAACCACACCCCGAGCCCCACGGCGGCGAGCAGCAGCACGATGCCGACCAGGATCGACACGGCCTGGCCGGCGAGCAGCGCGGTCACCGCGAGCGAGCCGCTCCCGAGGGCGCCGGGGCGGAACCGCCGCTCGACGTCGCGCTGGCGGCGCACCACCTCGCGGTGGGCGGCCTCGATGGCCTCCTCGGTCTCGGGGTCGAGGCTGCCGCTCGACGTGCTGGCCGTGGTCTGCGCGTAGGTGGCGTTGGCCGCCTCGAGCTGGGCGTGGGCCAGCCACAGCCGACGCTGGTCGCACTGCGCGAAGGCCACCACGAGGGGGTCGTCGGCCTCGGGGGGCGCGGCATCGGCCCGCTCGAGCGCATCGGCGGTCTCGTCGCGCAGCTCGGCGGCGGCCTTCCACAGCGCGAGCGCCTCGCCCAGCTCGCGTGGGGGGCCGTCGGGCGTGGCGGCCACGCGGGCGAGGTGGTCGGGCTCCACCTCGGGGATGGTGCCGAGCTCGTCGTGGATCGCGGTCCGCACCTCGGCGGCGGCGGCAGCGGCGTCGGCCCACGCCTCGCCGAGCGTGCGGAGCGCGTCGACCGCCTCCAGCACGAGGCGGTCCTGGTCCTCGGCGCCGTCCTCGCCGAGCACGGCCAGCTCGGCCCGCAGCTGGGCGAGGCGCTGGCTCGCCTGCACCCACGCCCACCGGGCGGCGTGGTCCTGGGCCTGCAGGATGCGACGGTTGAGGACCTCGAGCTCCTCCTGCCAGGTGGCCACGAGGTCGGTCTGCTCGCGCAGCGACTCGTGCTCGGACCGGGCCCGCTCGAGCTCGAGCTGGGCGGCGTCGAGCTGGGCCTGGATCTCCTCCGCGCTGGACTCGGCGCCGAGACCCAGCTCCTCGGCGGTGACCACCAGGAGGCGGACGATGGCCTCGGCGTCCTGGCCGAGGAGGCGCTCGGGACCTGGGGCGGCGGCGCCGCTCACGGCGTAGGTGGCGCCGGTGCGGTCGGCGAACACGCGGCGCCCGGCGTGGTCGTGGAACACCACCGACGCGTTGGGCAGCCCGCTGGTGAGGGCGAGGGCCACCGTGTCGATCAGGTCCACGCGCTCCTGGTCGCCCAGGCCCGCGAACACCGTGAGACCGTCGGCGAAGCGGACGCGGTCGTCCTCCCCTGGACCGTGCAGCACCACCTGTTCGAGTCGCAACGGATCACCTCTCGAGCCAACGGAAACCGGCCCCCTACGAGTGGTTCCATCGGCGTCCTCGGCGCCCGGGTTGAGCACAAACTGCCACGGAGCCAGGTGATCGGGCCACGTTGCGTGGCGCACCTGGGTCGGGTGGCCCAGGCTCGTGGGCCGTCCGGCCCACGCGGCGCCGTCGGCGTTGGGTCAGGCGCCGCTGGCGAGCCAGCCGAGCGCCGGCAGGTTGCGCGCCACGCCGAACGCCACGACGACCAACCAGAAGGCCCACGTGGCCGACCGCGGCAGGGGCCGGGGCCCGGGCTCGCGGCGTGGCGACCAGCCGAGGCGGGCGCCCACCGGATGGCCGAGCGAGGCTGCCATCCACACGACCCAGCCGGCCACGAGGAGCGGAGCGGCCAGCGTGAAGAGCAGGTTGTGGCTCGCCGCGCTCGCCACGTCGAGGTGGGCGAGGGCGTGCACGGCGCGCAGCGACCCGCAGAAGGGGCAGTCGAGACCGGTGAGGGCGTGGAGCGGGCACAGCGGCACGTGGGTGGTGTTCGGATCGCCCACCGCCAGGACGAGGGTGGCGGCGGCGACGCCCGCCCCGGTGGCGGCGGGGCGGACCCACGGCGGCCGGTGGGCGCGGGCGGCGGTCGGCACGACCGGCGGCGGGGCGAGGCTCGACACGCCGCCAGCCTAGGACCGCGGAATCGGCTGCATCCGGGCCCGGGCCGACCGGTACCCTGACCAGGCGGTCAAGCCAGGGGGACCCGCACCGCGCGATGTCTCCGCCGCCGGCCAGGAGGCGTCCCATCACCAGCCCAGACCCCGCACGCGAGCCCGGCTCCGAGCCGGTGGCGAGCTCGGTCCGCGACGGATGGGCGCTGGTCGGGCGCCAGCTGCTCGGCCAGCGGTGGGGCATCGTCGCCGGCGTCGTCGCCGGCCTGGCGTGGACCGCCGCCAAGGTGAGCGTGCCCAAGCTCGTGCAGCTCGCGATCGACCGCGGCATGGAGCAGGGGGACCAGGACGCGGTGGTGCGCTACGCCGGGCTCATCGCCGTGGCCGCGCTCGTGGCGGCGGCCTTCACCGGCCTGCGTCGCTACTCGGCGTTCCGCGAGGCCCGTCGGGCCGAGGCCGTGCTGCGCGACCGGCTCTTCGCCCACCTGCAGCGCCTGCACTTCGCCTACCACGACGGCCAGCAGACCGGTCAGCTCATGAGCCGGGCCAACAACGACCTGCAGCAGATCCAGAACGCCGTGGTCCTGGTGCCGCTCACGATCGCCAACCTGGCCACGGTCCTCGCCGTGCTCGTGGTGCTGGTGCTCACCGACCCGGTGCTCACCGTCCTGGCCCTGGGCTCGCTGCCGCTGGTCAACGTGCTGGCCAAGCGCTTCGCCACCACCCTCCACCCGACCATGGTCGGCGTCCAGCAGGAGTCGGCCGAGCTCTCCGCCGTGGTGGAGGAGACCGTCGCCGGCATCCGCGTCGTCAAGGGCTTCGCCGCCGAGGACACCCAGGCCCGGCGCCTGGCCACCGAGGCCGACGACCTCTACGAGGTCTCCATGGCCGGCGCCCGCATCCGGTCCGCCTACTGGCCCGCACTCGAGCTGCTGCCCAACGTCGGGCTGATCATGGTGCTCGCCTACGGCGGCCACCAGGTGATCCGAGGCGACCTGACGCTCGGCTCGCTGGTGGCGTTCAACGCCTACGTGGTGCTCCTGGTCTGGCCGCTGCGCATGCTCGGCTGGATCGTGGCCATGGCCCAGCGCGCCGCGGCCTCGGCCCAGCGGGTGCACGAGGTCCTCGTGACCGACCCAGCCGTCACCGACCCGGCGAACCCCACGCCGCTGCCGGCCAGCGGCGGCGAGGTCCGGTTCCGGGGCGTGCGCTTCGGCTACGCCCCGGGGTCGGCCCCGGTGCTCGACGGGTTCGACCTCCACGTGCCGGCGGGCCAGACCATCGCCCTGGTGGGGGCCACCGCCAGCGGCAAGTCCACCGTGGCCAAGCTCCTGCCGCGCTTCTACGACGTCGACGACGGGAGCGTGCTGCTCGACGGGATCGACGTGCGCGGCCTCGAGCTCACCGAGCTGCGCCGGGCCGTGGGGCTGGTGTTCGAGGAGACGTTCCTCTTCTCGGACACGATCGCCGCCAACATCGCCTTCGCCGATCCCGATGCCCCGCCCGACTCGGTGGTGCGGGCGGCGCGCCTCGCCGGCGCCCACGAGTTCATCGGCGAACTGCCCCACGGCTACGACACCGAGATCGGCGAGCGGGGGTTCTCGCTCTCGGGCGGCCAGCGCCAGCGGATCGCCATCGCCCGGGCCATCCTCGCCGACCCGCGCGTGCTCATCCTCGACGACGCCACCTCGGCGGTGGACCCGACCAAGGAGCACGAGATCCGCGACGCCCTCACCCAGGTGATGGCGAACCGCACCACGATCGTGATCGCCCATCGGCCCGCCACCATCGCCCTCGCCGATCGGGTGGTGCTCGTGGCCGGCGGGCGGATCGTGGCCGACGGGACCCACGCCGAGCTCCTCGCCGCGAGCGAGGCCTACCGCGAGGTGCTGGCCGCCGCCGCGGCACGCGAGGAGCAGGCCCGCCACGCCGCGCTCGACGGCGACCCGGTGGCTGCGGTCTCCGAGGAGACGGCGTCGTGATGTCGATGGGGGCGGTGGACGAGGAGGACCGCCTCGACCGCGCCCAGGCGCAGTGGGTGCTGCGCCGGGCGGCGGCCATGCTGGCGCCCTACCGGCGCGAGGTGCGCCGGGCGGTGGCGCTGGTGGTGGTCTCCACCGGCGCGGTGCTGGCCGGGCCCTACCTGTTGAAGGTGGGGATCGACCGGGGCATCCGGCCCGGCGACGAGGCGGTGCTGAACCTGGCGGTGGCCGCCTACGTCGTGGTCGCCGTGGTGGCCTACCTCGCCACCCGCGCCCAGGTGCTGCTGGTCAGCCTCGCCGGCGAGGGGTTCCTGCGCGACCTCCGCACCCGCGTGTTCGACCACCTCCTCCGGCTGTCGATGCCCTTCTACGACCGCGAGAAGGCCGGCGTCGTGGTGTCGCGCATGACCTCCGACGTCGACTCGCTCCAGGAGCTCGTGCAGCAGGGCCTGCTGCAGCTGGTCTCGAGCCTGCTCCTGATCGTGGCGTCGATCGTGGTCCTGGCGATCGTGTCGTGGCAGCTCCTGCTGTGGTGCCTGCTCCCGGTGCCGTTCGTGGTCTGGGCGTCGATCAAGTTCCAGCGGGACTCCAACGCCGCCTACCTGACCGTGCGCGACCGCATCGGCCTCACCCTCTCCTCGCTGCAGGAGGGGATCAGCGGGGTGCGGGTGATCCAGGCCTACGGCCGGGAGTCGGTGGAGATCGACCGGTTCGCCCGGCGCAACCGCAGCCTCTACCGCGCCCACATGCGCTCGGTGTTCGTGCAGGCGTGGTACCTCCCGGTCATCGAGGGCGCCGCCCTCGTGTGCACCGCCATCGTGGTCTGGCAGGGCGGTCGGCTCGTGGCCGACGGCACCGTCGAGGTGGGCACCGTGGCGTTCTTCGTGCTGGCGCTCTCGAACCTGTTCGAGCCGATGAACCAGCTCTCGCAGCTCTTCAACACGGTCCAGTCGTCGGGCGCGGCGCTGAAGAAGCTCTTCGAGCTGCTCGACACGCCCGTCGACCTGGTGGAGCGACCCGACGCCGTGGCCCTGCCCGGGCGGGGCGACCTCGTGGTGGAGGGCCTCGGCTTCGCCTACGCCGGCGGCGACCCCGTGCTCCACGACGTCGACCTCGCCCTTCCGGAGGGCCAGAAGCTCGCCCTGGTGGGTCCCACCGGCGCTGGCAAGTCCACGCTCGCCAAGCTCATGGCGCGGCTCTACGACCCCACCGAGGGGCGGGTCTGCTTCGCCGGCATCGACCTGCGCGACGCCGAGGTCCGCTCCCTGCGCACCCGGATCACCGTGGTCCCCCAGGAGGGCTACCTGTTCGCCGGGTCGATCCTCGACAACGTCCGCATCGGCCGCCCCGAGGCCACCGACGCCGAGGTGCGCGCCGCGCTCGCCTCGCTCGACCTGCTCGAGCGCTTCGAGGCGCTGCCCGAGGGGCTGGCGTCGGAGGTGCACGAGCGCGGCTCGCGCCTCTCGGCGGGCGAGCGCCAGCTCGTGTCGCTGGCGCGCGCCGCCCTGGCCGACCCGGCGGTCCTGGTGCTCGACGAGGCCACCTCGTCGCTCGACCCCGGCACCGAGGTCCTCGTCGAGCGCGCGCTCGAGCGGCTCATGGCCGGCCGATCGGTGATCGTGATCGCCCACCGCCTCTCCACCGCCGAGCGCGCCGACCGCGTGGGCGTGGTGGCCGACGGCGGCCTGGTGGAGCTGGGCACCCACGCCGAGCTGGTGGCCCGGGGCGGCCGCTACGCCTCGCTGTACCGCACCTGGGTGGGCGGGCTCGCGTCGGCCTGAACCGTCGCCGGGCGGCGGGACGACCGCTCTTCGTCGACCCGGCCCGGCGGCGGGGGCCAGGTCTACGCTCCGGCCCATGGATCGCATCAGCCACTGGATCGGCGGCGCCGCCGTCGCGGGAACATCGGGTCGGACGGGTGTCGTGTGGAACCCCGCCACCGGGGTGCAGTCGGCCGAGGTCGACCTGGCGTCGACCGACGAGGTGGCCGCCGCGGTCGCCGTGGCCAAGGACGCCCAGCGCGGGTGGCGCGCCACGGGCCTGTCGCGCCGGGCCGAGGTCATGTTCCGTCTGCGCGACCTGATCGATGCCAACAAGAAGGACCTGGCCGACATCATCAGCGCCGAGCACGGCAAGGTCCCCTCAGACGCCCTCGGCGAGATCGCGCGCGGCCTCGAGAACGTGGAGTACGCCTGCGGGATCCCCAACCTGCTCAAGGGCGGCTACTCCGAGCAGGCCGCCACCGGCGTCGACGTGTACAGCATCCGCCAGCCCCTCGGCGTGGTGGCCGGGATCACGCCGTTCAACTTCCCGGCCATGGTCCCGCTGTGGATGCTGGCCAACGCGCTGGCGTGCGGCAACGCGTTCATCCTGAAGCCGAGCGAGAAGGACCCGTCGGCGTCGCTGTTCCTGGCCGACCTCCTGGCCCAGGCCGGGCTGCCGCCGGGCGTGTTCAACGTGGTGCACGGCGACAAGGAGGCGGTGGACGCGATCCTCGCCCACCCTGACATCGCCGCGGTGAGCTTCGTGGGCTCCACCCCGATCGCCCGGTACATCTACGAGACCGGCACGGCGGCCGGCAAGCGGGTCCAGGCCCTCGGCGGCGCCAAGAACCACATGCTCGTGCTCCCCGACGCCGACCTCGACATGGCCGCCGACGCGGCGGTGAGCGCAGCGTTCGGGTCGGCCGGCGAGCGCTGCATGGCGGTCAGCGTGGTGCTGGCCGTCGACGCCATCGCCGACGACCTGGTGGCCAAGGTGGCCGAGCGCATCCCGGCCATCAAGGTCGGCCCCGGCACCGACCCGGCCAACGAGATGGGCCCGCTGATCACCGCCGAGCACCGCGACAAGGTGGCCGGCTACGTGACCGGCGCCGCGGGGGAGGGGGCCACGGTGGTGGTGGACGGCACCGAGGGCACGCCGCCCGACGGCTTCTTCCTCAACCCGACGCTGCTCGACGGGGTGGCGCCGGGCATGCGCTGCTACGACGACGAGATCTTCGGGCCGGTGCTCACGGTGGCGCGCGTCGGCTCCTACGACGAGGGCCTGCGCCTCATCAACGACAACCCGTACGGGAACGGCACGGCGATCTTCACGCGCGACGGCGGGGTGGCCCGCCAGTTCCAGTTCGACGTCGAGGTCGGCATGGTGGGCATCAACGTCCCCATCCCCGTGCCGGTCAGCTACTACAGCTTCGGCGGCTGGAAGGCCTCCCTGTTCGGGGACTCCCACATGTACGGGCCCGACGGCGTGAACTTCTACACGCGGGGCAAGGTCGTCACGTCCCGCTGGCCCGATCCGGCCACCTCGTCGGTGAACCTGGGCTTCCCGCAGAACCGCTAGAGCCGCCCCGTCCGACATGTCCGGTACGGGTACCATCCCGCACCGGCATGGCCTCGACCACGATCGATCCGTCGGCGCCGGCCGACCCTGACGGCGGGGCTCCGGGCCAGACCGTCGCGTGGGCGTACCGCCCCTACCTCGACGGCCTCCGCGCCCTCGCCGTGTACCTCGTGGTGGCCTTCCACGCGGGGGCCGACCGGCTCTCGGGCGGCTTCATCGGGGTCGACGTGTTCTTCGTCCTCTCCGGCTACCTCGTCACCAGCCTGCTGCTGCGCGACCTCGACGCGGGCGGTCGCATCCGCCTCGGGCGCTTCTACAGCCGGCGCATCCGCCGGCTCCTGCCGGCGGCGGGGGTGAACCTGGTGGTCACGGCGCTGGTGTTCCGCGCCATCGCCGCGCCCGCCGAGTTCGCCAAGGCCACCGGGGCGATCCGCGCCGCCGCCCTCTACGTGTCGAACTGGTGGTTCATCCGGGAGAGCACCGACTACTTCGGCACCGACGTGGCCGCCAGTCCGGTGGCCCACTACTGGTCGCTCTCGGTGGAGGAGCAGTTCTACCTGGCGTGGCCCCTCCTGCTCGGCGCGCTGGTGCTGGTGGCCGGCGCGGCCGGTCGCCACCGGCGCGCCGCCCTCACCGCGCTGGTGGGGGTCCTCGGCGTCGCCTCGCTGGCGCTCGCGCTGGTCACCGCCGCCCACCACCCGGACCGGGCGTACTTCGGCACCGACACCCGCGCCTACCAGCTGCTGGCCGGCGCGGTGCTGGCACTGGTGCCCTCGCTCGTGGAACGGCTCCGCCGGTCCGATCGCGCCGAGGCCGCCCTCGGTGCCGTGGGCCTGCTGCTCGCCGGTGCGCTGCTGGTCCTCGGCACCACCGCGCTGCACGTGGGCCCGGTGACGCGCGGCGCCCTGGCCGCCGCGGCCACCGCCGGGCTCATCGTGGCGCTCGAGGCGGCTCGAGGTGGGCCGGCGCGGCGCCTGCTCTCGCATCCGGTGGCGAGCTACCTGGGCCGCATCTCCTACGGCACGTACCTGTGGCACTGGATCGTGATCGTGGTGATCCAGCGCCAGCACGACCTCGCCCCGCTCCCCACGCTGGCGGTGGCCGCCCCGGTGGCCACCGCCCTCGCCGCCCTCAGCTACGCGGTGCTGGAGCGGCCGATCCGCCGTTCGCCGGCCCTCGATCGCCGGCGGTCCCTCGTGATCGCCGGCGGGCTCGCCACCAGCCTGCTCGTCGGCGTGGCGGTCGTGCCGTGGGTGCTCGACGTCGATCGCGCGCCCCGCTCGCCAGCAGCATCGGCGGCCGACCGCGCCGAGCCCGGCCGGACGCCGGTCACGGTGGACTGGCAGGCGGCGGCGAAGCAGGAGCCCGACCTGCTCCCCTGCGACCTCGGCACCGACGACGTGTGCACCCTCGTGGAGGGCACCGGTCCCCGGGTGCTGCTGGTGGGGGAGAGCCACGCCGGCATGTGGGCACCGGCGCTCATCCCGGTGGCCGAGCGCCACGACCTCACCCTGGCGTCGGCCTACCTGCCGTTCTGCCCCTGGGAGCGCGGCCTTCGCTACAACCTCTTCGGGGAGACCTGCTTCGCCGACCAGGACGCCCTCTACGACCGCCGCATCGAGGCCTTCGATCCCGACATCGTGGTCCTGGCCCACCGCCCGATCGACGACCCGGGCAACCCGCTCGGCCTGGTGGACGCCGATGAGGGGCCCGTCGTGCTCCCGCGCCAGCAGGAGCGGCTGGTGGCCGAACGCACCCGGGCCGCCGTCGCCGCGCTGCGCCGGGACGGTCGCAAGGTGGTGATCCTCGAGCCGATCCCCGTGGCGCCCGACGACTTCTCGCCGATCAACTGCCTGTCGGCGGCCACCTACGAGGACGAGTGCACCTTCAGTGGTCGGGTCGAGCCCGGCACCCAGGAGCAGCTGTTCCGCCAGCTCGCCGCCGCCGACGACGGCGTGTGGAGCCTCGACCTGGATCGCCTCGTGTGCCCCGACCTGCCGCGCTGCGACCCCGTGGTCGACGGGAAGGTCGTGCTGTACGACTCGAACCACCTCACCACCGGGTTCGCGGCCACGCTGGCCGACGACCTCGACCGGGTCCTCACCGATGCCGGGGTGCTGTCGGGCTGACCAGCCGGACGCAGCCGCCCGCTACGCGGTGTGGGCGTCGGCCAGGGCGAGGGCGTCGTCGACGATGCCGATGCCGGCCCGCAGGTCGTCTTCGGAGGTCACCAGCGGCGGCACGATGTGGATCCGGTTGAAGTGCGAGAAGACGAGCACGCCCTGCTTCTTCGCCGCCGCCACCACCTCGGTGACCGGCCCGGCGGCGGCGCCGGCGGCGCCGAAGGGCACGAGCTGCTCGCGCGTGGCCTTGTCCTTCACCAGCTCGATGGCCCAGAACATGCCGAGCCCGCGCACCTCGCCCACGCTCGGGTGGCGCTCGGCGAGGTCGGCCAGCACCGGCCCGATCACGTCGGTGCCCATGGCCGCCGCCCGCTCCACGAGCCCCTCCTCCTTGAAGATCTCGATGCTGGCGGCCGCCGACGCGCACGCGAGCGGGTGGCCGGAGTAGGTGAGGCCGCCGGGGTAGGGGCGCTCGGCGAAGGTGTCGGCGATGCGCTGGCTGATGATCACCCCGCCGAGCGGCACGTAGCCGCTGTTGACGCCCTTGGCGAAGCAGATGAGGTCGGGCGTGACGTCCCAGTGGTCGATCGAGAACCACTCGCCGCAGCGGCCGAATCCGGCCATCACCTCGTCGGCGATGAACACGATGCCGTGCTCGTCGCAGAGGGCCCGGACACCGGCGAGGTAGCCGGGCGGCGGCACGAGGATGCCGTTGGTGCCCACCACCGGCTCGAGGATGATCGCCGCGATCGTGGCCGGACCCTCCACCATGATCGTGTCGGCCAGGTGGGCCAGCGCCCGGTCGGTCTCCTCGGCCTCGGTGGTGGCGTTGAACGCCGAGCGGTAGGGGTAGGGGCCCCAGAAGTGCACCACGCCCGGCATCCCCGGCTCGCTCGGCCAGCGCCGCGGGTCGCCGGTGAGCGTGATCGAGCCGGCGGTGGCGCCGTGGTAGCTGCGGTAGGTGGCGAGCACCTTGTGGCGGCCGGTGTGGAGGCGGGCCATGCGCACCGCGTTCTCGTTGGCCTCGGCGCCGCCGTTGGTGAAGAAGACCATGTCGAGGTCGCCCGGGGCGAGGTCGGCGATCAACCGGGCCGCCTCACTGCGCGCCGCGTTGGCGTGGAACGGGGCGATGGTGCAGAGCTCGTCGGCCTGGGCCTTGATGGCTTCCACGAGCTTGGGGTGCTGGTGGCCGATGTTGACGTTCATCAGCTGGCTCGAGAAGTCGAGGTAGCGGTTGCCGCCCTCGTCCCACACCCACGCGCCCTCGCCGCCGGCGATCACGAGGGGGTCGAGCAGGCGCTGGGCGGACCACGAGTGGAAGACGTGGGCCCGGTCGTTCACGTAGGCGGGGGTGGAGCGGGGGTCGGCGGTGCTCATGGCCGCCGATGGTACGCCCGAGGTCAGGAGGCGGTCTCGCCGAGCACCTCGGCCATCGTGACCGCTCGGCCCTCGGCGATCGAGCGCTGCGCGGCCACGCCCATGGCCACCGACAGGCGGCCCTCCGCCAGGCCCACGCCTGCGGTGCCCCCGCGGCGGATGGCGTCGATGAAGTCGAGGTGCTCGAGGTAGCTCGACCCGTGGTGGAAGCCCTCGTAGGCCACGCGGGGATCGTGCACCTCCTCGGTGGCGATCCCGGGGCGGCCGGTGGCCCGCAGGCCCACGCGCACCGTGGAGCTCGGGAGGAACGCCTCCACCTTGCCGAGCGGGCCCACCACCGACAGCTCCTCCTGGTGCTCGCTGGCCTCGGCGAACATGCACAGGTCGAGCAGGGCGCGGGCGCCGTCGGCGTAGTCGACGATCACGAAGGCGTTGTCCAAGATGTCGGGCACCTCGCCGTCGTAGGCCTCGTCGAGGTGGTTCACGTCCTGGGCGCCCGACGCCAGCACCCGCACCGGCGCGTCGTCCACCACCTGGTTCATCAGGTCGAAGAAGTGGCAGCACTTCTCCACCAGCGTCCCGCCGGTGTTGCGGTTGAAGCGGTTCCAGTCGCCCACCTTCGCCAGGAACGGGAAGCGGTGCTCGCGGATGGCCACCATGGTCGGGCGGCCCACGGTGCCGGCCCTCACCACGTCGAGCAGCCGGGCCACCGGCGGCATGTACCGGTACTCGAGGCCCACCCACACGATGCCCTCGCGGCCCCGGGCGGCGGCGAGCACGGCGTCGCAGTCGGCCACGGTGGTGCACAGCGGCTTCTCGACGAGCACGTGCAGCGGGGTGGGGAGCACGTCGTCGAGCACCTGGCGGTGGGTCATGTTGGGGGTGGCCACCACCACGGCGTCCACCAGGCCCGACGCCAGGAGGTCCCGATGGTCGGTGAACACCTCGAAGTCGTTGCGCCCCTCGTCGGCTGCCACCGCGAACTCGCGGCTCGGGCCGTTCGGGTCGGCGATGGCGGTCACCCGCGCCCCGGGCACGTGGTGCAGGTTCCACAGGTGCTCGACGCCCATCATCCCGGTCCCGATGATCCCGTAGCGCACCTCGTCGGCCATGCCCGCATCGTGCCACCCGCCGGTACGATCCCGCGCCGTGTCCGCACCCACCGACCTGCCGTCCCTCGTCGACCCGTCCCGCCGCTCGCTCGGGCCCGACCTGCTCGTGGGGCCCCTCGCCTTCGGGTGCTGGCGGTTCGTGGGCACCGACGTGGCCCGAGGGCAGGAGCTGGTGGAGACCGCCCTCGAACTCGGCATGGATCTGGTGGACACCGCCGACATCTACGGGCGGGGCTGGGGCGGCGGCGGGTTCGGCGAGTCCGAGGAGCTCCTCGGCGCGGTGCTGGCGGCGGCGCCCTCGCTGCGGGACCGCATGGTGCTGGCCACCAAGGGCGGCATCAGCGAGGGGGTGCCCTACGACAGCTCGGCCCGCTACCTGCGGTCGGCCTGCGAGGCGTCGCTGCGTCGGCTCGGGGTGGACGTGATCGACCTCTACCAGGTGCACCGAGCCGACCTGCTGGCCCACCCGGCCGAGGTGGCGGGGGTGCTCGACGAGCTGGTGGACGCCGGCAAGGTGCGCGCCGTCGGGGTCTCCAACCACACGCCGGCGCAGACCGAGGCGCTCGCCGCCCACCTGCGGGCGCCGCTGGTGGCCACCCAGCCCGAGCTGTCGGCCCTGCAGCTGGCCCCCCTGCGCGACGGCACCGGCGACCTCGCCATGCGCGCCGGGCTGGCGGTGCTGGCGTGGAGCCCGCTGGCCGGCGGTCGCTTGGCCGGCTCGGGACCCTCCACCGACGACAGCATCGGGCCCGAGCTGGTGGCCAC
Source organism: Actinomycetota bacterium (assembly GCA_019639095.1). GTDB lineage: Bacteria > Actinomycetota > Acidimicrobiia > Acidimicrobiales > Iamiaceae > Aquihabitans. The sequence goes on along the minus strand of JAHBSN010000001.1, from coordinate 26,311 downwards.
GCTCGATGGGCTCGCCGTGCGCGAGCGGGTCGATCGGGCCACGGTGGCCCTCGCCTTCGTGCTCGCCCTCCCGTTCCGCCCCGTGGCCATCCTCGGCACGCAGTCGGTGGAACGCCTGCGGTCGTCGGTGGCCGCCCTGTCGGTCCACCTCGACCGCGCCGACTGCTACCGCATCATCGAGGCCTCCGAGGGCGTCCCCCTCCCCTGAGCCCCGTCCGTTCTGGTGCCCGTGTTCGCCGTTTCCGGCGAACGTGGGCACAAGAACCGTTCCGCAGAATCTGCGCAGATTCGGTGCGCCGTTCTGGTGCCCGTGTTCGCCGTTTCCGGCGAACGTGGGCACAAGAAGCGTTCCGGTAGCGTCGGCGGGCGTGTCCGACCTGCCGAGCGTGCTGCCCGAGGTGTCCTGGTTCGGGGCCCTGTGCGACGACGACTACGAGCAGCTGGGGGTGCCCGACCCGGCGCTGGCGTCGAGCTGGGACCACTGCCGCTCGATCGTGGTGGCCGCCGACCGCAACGGGTTCGACGCCGTGCTCCTGCCGTCGGGCTACGCCCTCGGCATCGACGCCACCGCGTTCGCCGCCGCCGTGGGCCCGCTCACCGAGCGGATCCGGTTGCTGCTGGCCGTGCGCATCGGCGAGCTGGTGGTGCCCCAGCTCGCCCGCCAGATCGCCACGCTCCAGCAGATCCTGGGCGACCGCCTGCTGGTCAACATCATCTCGAGCGACGTGCCGGGCGAGTCGCTCGCGTCGGAGCCCCGCTACCAGCGCACGCTCACGGCGATGCGGGACCTGCGGCGGCTGCTGGCCGGCGAGGCCGTCTCGGTGCACGGCGAGGCCCTCGCCGCGCCGCGCATCGCCGCCGCCGGACCGGGGTGCCCGCCCCTCTACTTCGGGGGCCTGTCGCCCGCGGCCCGGGACGTGGCGGCGCAGGAGGCCGACGTCTACCTCATGTGGCCCGACACCCTTCCGGCGGTGGCGGCGATCGTCGACGACCTGCGGACCCGGGCGGCGGCGCACGGCCGCACGCTGCGCTTCGGCTACCGGGTGCACGTGATCGTGCGCGAGTCCGAGGCCGAGGCCCGGGCCGCCGCCCGGCACCTGGTGGCGGCCCTCGACGACGACACGGGCACGGCCATCCGGAACCGGTCGCTCGACACGGCGTCGGCCGGCGTCGCCCGACAGGGCGAGCTACGGCACGCGGCCGACGACGAGGGCTACGTGGAGGACAACCTCTGGACCGGCATCGGCCGGGCCCGGTCGGGCGCCGGGGCGGCGATCGTGGGCGACCCCGACCAGGTCCGGGCCAAGCTCGACGCCTACCGCCAGCTGGGGATCGACGCCTTCATCCTCTCGGGCTACCCCCACGAGCGGGAGTGCGACCGGGTGGCGCGCCTGGTGCTCGACGGCTACCCGCACGCCCCGCTGGGCGCCTGATCGGGCGCATCGAGGGCTCCGACCGCCCGTAGCGGAACGGCCGGTCGAATTGCTACCATCGCCGTAGGAGAAATCCACCGGCAGGCCGTCCGGCGCCCGCCGTCGTCGTCATCTCCCGAGGATCGCCATGACCGCCACCGAACTCGATCTCGGCCGCTACAAGCTCGGCTGGTCCGACGCCGAGGACTACGTGTTCAAGCCCAAGCGAGGGCTGAGCACCGACATCGTCAACGAGATGTCGTGGATGAAGGGCGAGCCCGACTGGATGCTCAACCGGCGCCTGAAGAGCCTGCGCGCCTTCGAGCGCCGGCCCATGCCCAACTGGGGCGGCGACATGTCGGAGATCTACTTCGACGACATCTTCTATTACATCAAGCCCACCAAGTCGCAGGTCGACGAGTGGGACGAGCTCCCCGACGCCATCAAGCAGACCTACGAGAAGCTCGGCATCCCGGAAGCTGAACGCAAGTACCTCGCCGGCGTCACGGCGCAGTACGAGAGCGAGGTCGTCTTCCACCGCAACCGCGAGGACCTCGAGCGCCTCGGCGTGATCTTCTGCGACATGGACACGGCGCTGCGCGAGCACCCCGAGATCGTGAAGCAGTACTTCGGCACGGTCATCCCGGCCAACGACAACAAGTTCTCGGCGCTCAACACCGCGGTGTGGTCTGGTGGCTCGTTCATCTACGTCCCGCCGGGCGTGAAGGTCGACATGCCGCTGCAGGCCTACTTCCGCATCAACGCCGAGAACATGGGCCAGTTCGAGCGCACGCTGATCATCGCCGACGAGGGCTCCGACGTGCACTACATCGAGGGATGCTCGGCACCCACCTACACGTCCGATTCGCTGCACTCGGCGGTGGTGGAGATCGTGGTGAAGCCGTCGGCCCGGGTCACCTACACCACCATCCAGAACTGGTCGAGCAACGTCTTCAACCTGGTCACCAAGCGGGCCCGGGTGGAGGCCGAGGGCCACATGGAGTGGATCGACGGCAACATCGGCAGCCGCCTCACCATGAAGTACCCGGCCGTGTGGCTCGTGGGCCCCAAGGCGTCGGGCGAGGTGCTGTCGGTGGCCTACGCCGGCGAGGGCCAGCACCAGGACACCGGGTCGAAGATGGTCCATGCCGCACCGGAGACCACGTCGAAGATCGTGTCCAAGTCGATCTCCAAGGATGGCGGGCGCACCTCGTACCGGGGCCTGGTCCGGGTGGAGGACGGCGCCTACGGCTGCAAGAGCCACGTGCAGTGCGACGCCCTGATCCTGGACGACGAGTCGGTGAGCGACACCTACCCCTACATGGAGGTGGGTGCGCGCGACGCGGTGATCGGGCACGAGGCCACCGTGTCCAAGGTGGCCGACGAGCAGCTCTTCTACCTGATGAGCCGCGGCCTCTCCGAGGACCAGGCCATGTCGATGGTGGTCAACGGCTTCATCGAGCCGGTCACCAAGACCCTGCCCATGGAGTACGCCGTGGAGTGGTCCCGTCTGATCGAGCTCCAGATGGAGGGCTCGGTCGGCTGACCGCCCGGCCGCCGGTCAGCCAGGTCAGACCGCCGCCACCGCGTCGCCCACCGCCACCCGACCCCCCGACACCACCCGGCAGTAGAGGCCGAGGTGGTTCGGGTGGACCTCGTTCAGCTCGCTCATCGCCTCGAACAGCTCGGGCTCGCGCTCGATCCCGTCGGGCTGGGCCCGCAGGGGCATGGCGCAGCGCACGGTGGGCCCCTCCACGTGCAGGACCACGTCGCCCACCCGCACCTCGCCGCCGATCCAGGCCTGCTCGGCGAAGGCGTCGCCGCCCAGGTCCACCAGCACGTTGGGCCGGAAGCGCCGCACGTCCCAATCGAGGTCGGGCCGGGCTGCGGCGCAGCCCCGCAGCGTGGCGGCGTTGACCACGTGCACCTGCGCCGAGTCGAGGAACGTGGCCGGGGGAGCGGGGATCTCGTAGTACTCGGCGTCGTCGTTCGGCGGGTCGAAGGTCATCTCGAAGCTGCGCTGGCCCGCCTCGTCGCCCGCCGCCAGGTGGACGGGGCGGCCCAACCACGCGGAGAGGGCGTCGTCCACGTGGGGGCTGTCGACCCCCACCACCGTGCCGTCGGGGAGGGCGATGCCGTCGTCTGTGGCCGACGCGAACAGCAGGTCCTCCACCCGCTTGGCGGTCAGGATGTGGCCGGTGGCCGGATCGACCAGGGCGCGGGCCCGGTCGCCGACCACGCCCGCCGCGGTCACCTCCAGCGCGTCCTCGGCCAACCCCTGCATCGACTTCACGGGGTAGCGCCAGCACCCGGTGACGGTTCCCGTCGGCTCGGTCATGAGCCCTGCCTACCAGCCGGACGGGGGCGTGCGCCCGGGATCAGGTGCGGCGGAGGCGTACCTGGGTGACGCGGTGGTCGGGGCCCTTGTGGAGCACCACCGTGGCCCGGTCTCGGGTGGGCTCGATGTTGGCCACGAGGTTGCGCTCGTTGATGTCGCGCCAGATGCCGAGCGCGGTCTCGGTGGCCTCGGCCTCCGACAGGTGGGCGTAGCGGGCGAAGTAGGAGTCGGGCCGCTGGAACACGGTCTCGCGCAGCGTCTGGAACCGCTCGACGTACCAGCGCCGCACGTCGTCGACGGCGGCATCCACGTAGATCGAGATGTCGAAGTAGTCCGACACGAACGTGGTGGTGCCCCGGCCCACCTGGAGCACGTTGAGGCCCTCCACGATCAAGATGTCGGGCCGGCGGATCACCGCGTCGTGCTCGGCGGCCTGCACGTCGTAGACCAGGTGCGAGTAGGTGGGGGCGCGCACCTCCTCGACCCCCGACTTCACCTGGCGCAGCAGCTCGAGCAGGCGCCGGACGTCGTAGCTCTCGGGGAAGCCCTTGCGACCGAGCAGGCCCCGACGCTCGAGCTCGGCGTTGGGGAACAGGAACCCGTCGGTGGTGACCAGGTCGACCCGGGGGTGGGCGGGCCACCGGCCCAGCAGGGCCTGGAGCACGCGGGACGTGGTGCTCTTGCCCACCGCCACGCTGCCGGCCACCCCGATCACGAACGGCGCGGGCCGGTGCTCGCGGCCGAGGAAGGTGGCCGTGGCCTCGTCTCGGCCCCGGGCCGCGGCCACGTGCAGGTTCACCAGGCGCGACAGGGGGAGGTAGACCGACTCCACCTCGTCGAGGTCGAGGGCCTCGTTGAGGCCGCGCAGCTCGTCGAGGTCGGCGTCGGTGAGCGTGAGGGGCGTGGCGGCGCGGCGCGCCCGCCACTGGTCGCGCGTGAAGGATTCGTAGAGACCGCTGTCCACCGGCGCCGACGCTACGGAGCGAGCGCCCGGCGCCGCCAACCGTGCGGTGGGCGCCGCCGACCGCACCCAGCAGCGCTCAGGGCTTGGGCTTGCGCCGGAAGAAGCGACCGAGGCGCCCGCCGCGGGATTCCGCGGCCCGCCGCGCCGCGGTCTCGGCCTCCACCTCGGCCACGATCTGGGGGCCGGCGGCGTTGATGATGTCCTCGGCGGCGTCGAGCAGGGCGGCGACGTCGTCGCCCCGCTGGTCGAGGTCGACGGGCTCGTCGGGGGTGGGCGGGGTGATCAGCGAGCCGTGCTGCCAGTTCACGTCGGCGAGGCGGGGCTGGAACGCCGTGCAGTCCGCGGGGCAGCGCCACGGGGCCTCGGGGGCGAGGTCCAGGTCGCACTTCCGCACCGTCTCGCCGTTGGCGTAGGTGCGGGACTCGAAGAACTTGCAGTTCTGCCGCATCGGCATAGGGCCTCATCTTGGCAGCCGGTAGGCTCGTCACCCGGTCACCGGGTCCAACACCCGCCCACTCGAGGAGCGTCGACCCCTGAGCACCCCCATCGCCGACACCGCGGCCGCCCTGCCCGGACCCGCCTGGCTCCGGGCCCGCCGGGCGGCGGCGGCCGAGCGGTTCTCCGCCGCCCCCTGGCCCACCGCCGAGGAGGAGGTCTGGCGCTACTCCCGCATCGGAGACCTGGACCTCGACGCGTTCACGCCGGCCACCGCCCAGGGCGCGGCGCCCGACGCCGGGGGCTCGTCGCTCGTGGCCGACCCCACCGTCACGGTCACCGTGGTCGACGGGGCCGTGCACGTGTCGGACCTGCCCGGCCGCTGGTCCGACGCCGGGGTGGTGATCACCACCGCCGATCGCCTGGACGATGCCGACCTCGCCGGGCTGGGCGTGGTGGCCGGCGCCGGTCCCGACGTCTTCGCCGCGCTCAACGACGCCCTGTCGGCCCACCCCGTGGTGGTCCAGGTGCCCCGGGGTGTTCGCCTCGACGCCCCGATCCTGGTGGTCGACCACGTGGCCACCGCCGGTCTGGCCACCTTCGGCCGGCTGGTGGTCCGGGTGGGGGAGGGGGCCGAGGCCACCGTCGTCCACCACGCCACCTCGGGCGAGGGTGCGGTCCTCACCATCCCGCTCACCGAGCTCGACGTGGCCCGTGGCGGGCGCCTCGGCTACCTCCACGTCCAGGAACTCGGTGCCGAGGCCTGGCAGGTGGGCTCGCTGCTCGCCCGCGTCGACCAGGAGGCCGACCTCCAGGCGGCGCTCGTGGGCCTCGGCGGAAGCTACGCCCGGCTCCGCACCGACTGCCGCATGGCCGGTCGCGGCTCCAACACCGACCTGCTCGCCGCCTACTTCGGCGAGGCCGACCAGACGCTCGACTTCCGCACGTTCCAGTTCCACGACGCCCCCGACACCACGTCGAACCTGCTCTTCAAGGGCGCCGTCGGCGGCCGGAGCCGGTCGGTCTACACCGGCCTCATCCGGGTCGACAAGGAGGCGCGCGGCACCAACGCCTTCCAGACCAACCGCAACGTGAAGCTGTCCGACGACGCCTGGGCCGAGTCGGTGCCCAACCTCGAGATCGAGACCAACGACGTCCACTGCAGCCACGCCTCCACCGTGGGCCCGGTGGACCCCGAGCAGCGCTTCTACCTCGAGAGCCGCGGCGTGCCGCCCCAGCAGGCCGATCGCCTGATCGTGGGCGGGTTCTTCGACGAGGTGGTCCGCGCCCTGCCCGTGGCGGCCGCGGTGCCCGCGGTGCGGGCCCGCATCGCCGCCAAGCTCGACCGCACCGCCGGGGACCTCCGATGACCGGCATCGTGGTCGGCCGCTTCGACGACCTGCCCGACGGCGGTGCCACCCGGGTGGACGTCGACGGCCACCGCCTGTCGGTGGTGCGCATCGCCGACGCCGTCTACGTCATCGGCGACCGGTGCAGCCACGCCGACTTCTCGCTCAGCGAAGGCGAGGTCGACGCCGACACGTGCCACATCGAGTGCTGGAAGCACGGCAGCTCGTTCTCGCTCGTCACCGGGGAGCCCGACGTGCTCCCCGCCACCCAGCCCGTGCCCGTCTACGACGCCGCCGTGGTCGACGGCGACGTCGTGGTCACCCTCACCAGCGCCTCGGAGGCTCCGTCCGCATGACCGTGCTCGAGATCAAGGGCCTGCGGGCCGGAGTGGACGGCAAGGAGATCCTCCAGGGGATCGACCTCACCGTCCGCAGCGGCGAGGTGCACGCGGTGATGGGCCCCAACGGGTCCGGCAAGTCCACGCTGTCGCACGTGATCATGGGCCGTCCCGGCTACGAGGTCACCGGCGGCTCGGTCACCCTCGACGGCGTCGACCTGCTGGCGCTCGACACGTGGGAGCGGGCCCAGGCCGGCCTCTTCCTCGCCCTGCAGTACCCCACCGAGGTGCCGGGCGTGTCGGTGGAGTCCCTGCTGGCGGCGGCGTTCCAGGCCGGCGGGCGCGACGTCGCCGAGGCGCCGGCGCTCGTGGGCGCCGAGGCGGCGCGCATCGGCTTCGCCGACCGCTTCCTCGGGCGCGACCTCAACGTCGACCTGTCCGGCGGCGAGAAGAAGCGCAACGAGACCCTGCAGCTCGGGGTGCTCGCTCCCAAGATCGCCATCCTCGACGAGCTCGACTCGGGGCTCGACGTCGACGCCCTGCGGGACTGCTCGCGCCGCGTGGAGGAGGCCACCTCCGAGACCGGCCTCGGCGTCCTCGCCATCACGCACTACACGCGCCTGCTGCGCGAGCTGAAGGTCGACCAGGTCCACATCCTCGTGAAGGGCCAGATCCGCCACACCGGCGGGCCCGAGCTGGCCGACGAACTCGAGGACCAGGGCTACGCCGCCTACCTCGACCCCGAGCCCGAGCCCGAGGCGCCCGCCGCCGATCCCTTCGCCGACCCCTTCGGTCCGGGGCCGTTCGCGTGACCGAACCCGTCGAGCCGCCTCCCGGCTGGGAGGTCGTCGACGGCAAGCTGCACCGCGAGCTGGTGTTCGCCGACTTCGCGGCGGCGTTCGCGTTCATGGGCCGGGTGGCGGCGGAGGCCGAGCGCCTCGACCACCACCCCGACTGGTCGAACTCGTGGAACACGGTCACGATCGACCTGGTGAGCCACGACGTCGGGGCCATCACGGCCCGCGACCTCCGCCTCGCCGAGGCCATCGACCGCGTCGCCGCCGCCTGACCGAGCGGCCCGACACCGGCCCCGGCGCGGCGCGCCCCGCCGGCTGGCGATACGGTCCGCACGCGTCTGCGGCGCGTCCGCACGCCGAAGAACTTGCAGGTACAGTGCAAGGACTTTCGCCCGACCCGGGGAGGGGACCCCCAGGGCGAAGCTCACCATCCAGGGGGACCGCACCCGTGCCCGAACCGCAGGCCGCATGACCCAGGCCCCCACGGCGCGCCGCCTGGCCGCGCGCTACCGACCGGTGGGGCCGTTCGTGCCCGCCCTGGCCATCGTGGCGCTCCAGCTCGTGGTGTACCCGGTTGGGATCGGGCCGTGGACGCTCGGCATCGTCACCGGCCTGCTGACGGCGCTCGTGGCGCTGGGCCTGGCGCTCATCTACCGGGCCAACCGGATCCTGAACTTCGCCCAGGGCGACCTGGGCATGGTGCCCACCACGCTGGCGGTCGGCCTCATCACCGTGACCGGCGTGCCCTACCTGGTGGGCGTGGGGGCGGGGCTGCTCGCCGCCGTGGTCCTGGGCGCCGTGGTGGAGCTGGCGATCGTGCGGCGGTTCTTCCGGGCGCCGCGCCTGCTGCTCACCGTGGCCACCATCGGCATCTCGCAGCTGCTGATCGTGTGCAGCCTCCTCATGCCCCGGTGGTGGGGCCGCGACTTCTTCATCGACGAGACGATCCCCGATCCCATCTCGGCGCGGATCACGATCGGCACCCAGACCTTCGGCGGCAGCGAGATCGTGGCGGTGATCGTGGCCCCGCTGCTGCTGCTCGCCCTGGCCCTGTTCCTCCGGGGCACCGACCTCGGCGTGGCCGTGCGGGCCAGCGCCGAGCGGCCCGACCGGGCGGCCCTGCTCGGCGTGCCGGTGCGTCGGCTCCAGACGCTGGTCTGGGCGGTGGCGGCCACCCTGTCGTTCGTGGGGCTCTTCCTCCACGCCTCGATCTTCGGCGTCGGCGGTGCCTCCACCCTCAGCCCGCAGGCCCTCGTGTTCGCCCTGGGCGCGCTGGTGCTCGGTCGCCTCGACCACCTGCCGGCCATCACCGCCTCCGCGGTGGCGCTGCGGATCCTCGACCAGGGCGTCACCGCCAACAACCCGAGCTCGCCCGGCCGCACCTACGTGGTGCTCGCCGCGGTGATCCTCGTGGCGCTCGTGTTCCGCCGGGCCAGCAACCGCCGCAGCGACGTCGACGGCGCCTCCGGGTGGACCGCGGCCGACGAGGTGCGCCCGGTGCCGGCCGAGCTGCGAGACCTCGCGGTGGTGCGGGTGGCCCGGGTGGTCCTGCTGGTGCTGGTGGTGGCGCTCGCCGCCGCCCTGCCGCTGGTGCTCGGCGCCGGCGACGAGCTGAAGGCGGCCACGGTGGCCGCCTACGCACTCATCGCCCTGTCGGTGGTGGTGCTCACCGGCTGGGCCGGGCAGGTGTCGCTCGGCCAGATGTCGTTCGTGTCGGTGGGCGCGGTCATGGGGGCGGTGGCCACCAGCACGTGGCACCTCGACCTGAGCCTGGCGCTGATCCTGGCCGGCGCGGCCGGTGCCCTGGCCGCGGTGGTGGTGGGCCTGCCGGCGCTGCGCCTCCCCGGCCTCTACCTCGCCGTCACCACGCTCGCGTTCGCGCTGGCGTCGTCCAACTACCTGCTCAACCGCAAGGAGCAGAGCTGGATCCCCGCCGAGCGCATCGAGCGACCGGCGCTGTTCCGCACGTTCGACCTCACCAGCCAGGCGGCCATGTTCGAGGTGTCGCTGGCGGTGGTGGTGCTCGGCTTCCTGGCCGTGGCCGGGATCCGCCGGAGCCGCACCGGGCGCGTCCTGCTCGCCGTGCGCGACAACGAGCGGGGGGCCGCCGCCTACAGCATCTCGGTGGCCCGGGCGAAGCTCACCGGGTTCGCGGTGTCGGGCTTCCTCGCCGCCACCGCCGGATGCCTGCTCGTGCACATCAGCCAGGCCTACAGCGAGAAGCCGTTCGTGGCCGCCGAGAGCCTGGGCGTGTTCACCGCCGCCGTGGTGGGCGGCCTGGGCTCGCTGGCCGGAGCCGTGCTCGGGGCGCTCTACCTCAACGGCGGCGTGTGGTTCCTGCCCGAGAAGTGGCGCCTGCTTCCCACCGCGGTGGGCGTGCTGGCGGTGCTGCTGGTGCTGCCGGGCGGCCTGAGCAACCTGCTGTACCGCGGCCGTGACGCGCTGCTGCGGCGCCTCGCCCGCCGGCGGGGGATCGTGGTGGCCAGCCTCCTGGCCGACGAGGCCGACGCCGACGACGTGCCCGAGGCCATCAAGGTGGCGCTCCCGCCCCAGCCCGTGGGGAGCGCGGCACCGTGACCGCCACCGCCCCCGCTCCGGCCGCCGCCCCCGACCCGACGCCGCCCGCCGCGGCCTCTGCGGGTCGGCGGGCCTGGCTCGGCGCCGCCGGCCGGTACCCGCTCGCCATCCTCTTCGGCCTGAACATGGCCGACGAGCTCGACCGCTCCGCCTACGGCATCCTCCTGCCCGAGATCCGCGACGACCTCGGCCTCAGCAACACCGGCATCCTCTCGGTGGTGGCCATCGCCGGTGCGGTGGCCCTGCTGCTCACCGTGCCCATCGCCCACCTGTCGGATCGGTCCAACCGCGTGCGGATCGCCCTGGCCGGCGCCGCCATCTGGGGTGCGTTCTCCTTCGGCACCGGCTTCGCCGTGTCGGTCTGGCTGCTCGTGATCATGCGATCGGGCTCGGCGGTGGGCCAGGCCGTGGTGTTCCCCACCCACAACAGCCTCCTCGCCGACTACTACCCGATCGCCAGTCGGCCCCGGGTGTACGCGATCCACCGCGCCGCCAACAGCGTCGGCGTGATCGGCGGCCTGCTCATCGGGGCCGGCCTGGCCTCGGCGTTCAACTGGCGGGCGCCGTTCCTGGTGTTCGCCGTGCCCACCTTCCTGCTCGTGGTGGCCGGCCTGCGGCTGACCGATCCGGGTCGGGGCCACTTCGAGCGGGCCGCGGCCGACACGGGCACGGTGGCCGGGGCCGACGAGGCCCCGCCCTCGTTCGCCGAGGCCACCCGCATGGTGTGGACCATCCGCAGCCTGCGCCGGATCTTCGTGGCCCTGCCCTTCCTGGCGGCGTCGATCGTGGGCTTCGCCGCCCTCGCGTCGCTCCAGTACGCCGAGACGTTCGACCTCAGCGAGGTGTCCCGGGCCTGGGCCAACATCCCCGTGCAGCTCGTGGAGCTGCTCGGCGTGGCGCTCGGCTCCCGGCTCACCATGAAGGCCCTCTCCAGGGGCCCGTCGCACATCTTCAAGGTGCTGGCCGCCAGCGCGGTGGTGGCGTCCACCATGGCGGCGGTCTTCGCCGGCGCGCCCAACGTGTACTGGGCCGTCGCCGCCCACTGCCTCATCGCCGGTTCGCTCGTGATCGTGGGCCCCGGCGTGCTGGCGTCGCTGTCGCTGGCGATCCCGCCCCGCGCCCGGGCCATGGGCTTCTCCATCGGCGCCCTCTGGATCCTCCCCGGCCTGCTCGTGATCCCGTTCGTCGGGTGGATGGGCGACACGTGGGGCTTCCGCTGGGGCATGTTGGCCATGACGCCCGTCTTCCTGGTGGGCGGCCTGCTCATCGCCTCGGTGGGCGGCGTGATCCAGGACGACATCGCCCAGGTCTGGACCGGCGCCGCCACCCGCGCCCAGATGCTCGAGGACCGCGCCGCCGGCAAGCTGCCGCTGCTCAGCGTGCGGGCCGTGGAGGTGGCCTACGGCGACGTCCGGGTGCTGTTCGGGGTGGACCTCGACGTGGCCGAGGGCGAGGTGATCGCGCTCCTCGGCACCAACGGCGCCGGCAAGTCCACGCTGCTCAAGGCCATCTCCGGCGTGGCACCCGCGCACCGCGGCGCCGTGGTGTTCGACGGGCGCGACATCACCCACGCGCCGCCCGAGGAGATCGCCCCGCTCGGCATCGCCCAGGTGCCCGGCGGCCACGGCGTCTTCCCCACCCTCACCGTGGAGGAGAACCTGCGCGCCGCGGGGTGGATGCTCCGCCACGACAGCGCCGTGCGCGCCGCCCGGGTGGAGGAGGCGCTCGACCTGTTCCCGATCCTGCGCCAGCGCCTCGACGACCCGGCCGCCGACCTCTCCGGCGGCCAGCAGCAGATGCTGGCGCTCGCCATGGCGTTCCTGTCCGAGCCCAAGCTGCTGATGATCGACGAGCTGTCGCTCGGCCTCGCCCCGGTGGTGGTGGAGCAGCTGCTCGGCGTGGTCCGCAGCCTGCGCGACCGCGGCACCACGATCATCCTCGTCGAGCAGTCGGTGAACGTCGCCCTCACGGTGGCCGACACCGCCTACTTCATGGAGAAGGGCGAGATCCGCTTCCACGGTCCCACCGCCGAGCTGCTCGACCGGCCCGACGTGCTCCGCTCGGTGTTCCTCCAGGGCGCCGCCGGTCGCCTCGGCGAGGGCGAGACCGCCCCCACACCCGCCCGACCGGCCGCCGCGGCCGACGGTGACCCGGCGGAGGCCCGTGCCCACCACGCCCTCGACGTGTCCGGCGTGTCGGTGAGCTTCGGTGGCATCCGGGCGGTGAGCGACGTCTCGTTCCAGGTGGCCCCCGGCGAGGTGGTGGGGCTCATCGGGCCGAACGGCGCCGGCAAGACCACGGTGTTCGACCTCGTCTCGGGCTTCGTGCCCACCGAGACCGGACGGGTCTCGCTCGGCGGCGTGGACCTCGGCGGCCTCCGGCCGAGCCGGCGGGCCCTCATCGGCCTCGGTCGCAGCTTCCAGGACTCGCGCCTGTTCCCGTCGCTCACGGTCGAGGAGGTGCTCCTCGTGGCGCTCGAGCGCTGGCTCGACGTGAAGGACCCGCTCAACGCCGCGTTCCGCCTGCCGCCCCAGGTCCAGAGCGAGCACGTGGCCCGCCACCGCGTCGACGAGCTCATCGAGCTGCTCGGCCTGCAGGCCTACCGGTCCAAGTTCGTGGGCGAGCTGTCCACCGGCTCGCGCCGCGTCGTCGACCTCGGCTGCGTCCTGGCCCACGAGCCGAGCGTGGTCCTGCTCGACGAGCCGTCGTCGGGCATCGCCCAGCGCGAGGCCGAGGCGCTCGGGCCGCTGCTGCTGCGCATCCGCGACACCCTCAGCGCCAGCCTCGTGGTCATCGAGCACGACATGGCGCTGATCTCGTCGATCTCGGATCGCCTCGTCGCCCTCGACCAGGGCGCCGTGGTCACCGCCGGCGCGCCGGCCGACGTGCTGGCCCACCCGGCGGTGGTCGAGTCCTACCTCGGCGGCGATGCCGCCGTCATCGGCCGCTCCGGGGCCGCCGCACCCTCCGCTCCCACCTCATCGAGGTCCACGCCATGACCCCTCGCACCGCCACCCCGCCGCCGCGCGCCTCGGCGATCGCCCGCTTCGGCCCGCTGGCCGTGATCCTGGTGGCCATCGCCCTCGTGGCGGTGCTCGCCTCCACCGGCCGCGAGGACGAGTCGGTCCGCGCCGACGGGCCGTCGAGCGAGGTCGGCAGCTCCACCAGCATGCTGCCCATCACGTGGGCCGAGGCCGACAAGGCCGGAACCACCGAGAGCACGGCGTGGACCAACGGGTGCGATCGCGAGACCGGCCGGATGTCGCTGCCGTCGAACTACGCGCCCCCGTGCGTGGCGCCTCGCGCCGGCGTGGAGGGCGGGGCCACCTACCAGGGCGTCACCGCCGACACGATCAAGGTCGTGGCCTACGAGGCGGCCGACGACGACCTGTCGGCCAGCCTCCAGTCCACCCTCGACCCGCCCGAGCTGGCCCGCGAGACCCGCCAGAAGCTCCTCGACATGTACCAGGCCACCTTCGAGACCTGGGGTCGCAAGCTGGAGGTGGTGCCGTTCAAGGGCACGGGCTCCGACGAGACCGCGTCGCGGGCCGACGCCGTGAAGGTGGCCACCGAGATCAAGGCGTTCGCCTCCATCGGCGGTCCCGGCCAGGAGAGCGCCTACGCCGAGGAGCTGGCCAGCCGGGGCGTGGTCTGCATCGGCTGCGGCCTCTCCATCCCGGACTCCAAGTTCCAGGAGAACGCCCCGTACCTGTGGGGCAACCTCCAGACCCCCGAGCAGTACCTGCTCAACCTGGGTGACTACATCGTCGGTCGGCTGCTCGGGCGCAAGGCGTCCTTCGCCGGCGACGAGGCCACCCGCAAGCGCGACCGGGTGTTCGGCGTGGTCCACTTCGAGCAGGACCCGCCCGTGTTCGGCGGCACCGAGGAGATGGTGGCCGAGCGCGGCGCGGCGCGCGGCTACAAGTCGGTGGTGAACCTCACGTACCAGCTCGTGATCCCCGAGCTGGGGGAGAAGGCCCGGGCGCTGGTGTCACGGCTGAAGGAGGCCAAGGTCACCACGGTCATCTTCCTGGGCGACCCGATCATGCCGATCTACCTGACCAAGGCCGCCACCGACCAGGACTACCACCCGGAGTGGGTGATCACCGGCACGGTCCTCACCGACACCACGGTGTTCGGCCGCCAGTACGACCAGACCCAGTGGGCCCACGCCTTCGGCATCTCGAGCCTGCCCACCCGCGTGCCCCAGGACCAGGGCGAGGCCTGGCGGCTCCACGAGTGGTACTACGGCGAGGAGCCGGTGGCGAAGAAGCTGATCGCCGTCATCAACGAGCCCATCCGCATCCTCATGCTCGGCATCCACATGGCCGGCCCGCACCTCACCCCCGAGACCTTCCGCGACGGCCTGTTCGCCTACCCGCCCACCGGGCACCTGCCCACCAGCCCGCAGCTGTCCTTCGGCGACCACGGCTACTTCGAGCAACCCGACTACCTGGCCGTGGACGACATGGTCGAGATCTGGTGGGACGCCGAGGCCGAGGGCCCCGACGAGCAGGGCAACGAGGGCAAGGGGATGATGCGCTACGCCAACGAGGGCAAGCGCTACCTGCCCGGCGAGATGCCCGAGACCGACAGCGACGCGTTCACCGAGGAGGGGTCGGTGACGCTCCTGCCCGAGATCCCCGAGGACGAGCGCCCGCCGAGCTACCCGCCGCCCCCGGGCTCCCCCGCGGCGGCCAAGCCCGGCGGCTGACTCGTCCGATTCCGGCGGGTTTGCGGCGACTTCCTACCGCATGGCGACCAGAACTCGACGCAAACCCCGGGGAACGGGACATCCCCCGCGGGCGAGCTGCCCGGCACGGCCGGGCCCGGGGCTGAGTAGGTTCGGGGCATGGCCGACGTGACCGTGCTCCACAACCCGAACTGCTCCACCTCCCGCCACGCCCTCGACGAGGCGGGCGCGGCCGGCGTCGACGTCGACGTGGTGCAGTACCTGAAGGCGCCGCTCGACCGCGACGCCCTGCTCGACCTCATGGGCAAGCTCGAGGACCCGCCCGCCGACCTCTTCCGCAAGGACGGCTACTTCAAGGACCAGGGGCTCGACGAGGCCCACTACACCACGGCCGAGGCGGTGGCGGACCTGCTGGTGGCCCACCCCCGCCTCATGCAGCGGCCGGTGCTGGTGAGGGGCGACCGGGCGATCATCGGCCGGCCGAAGGACCGGGTGCCGGCCTTCCTGGCCGGCTGACCCGGTCCCCGGTCAGGCGGCGACGGGGGTCGCCACCTCGGGCTCGAGGGCCCAGCCGATCACCTCGGCGATGTCGTGGGCGAGGTGCACGGTGAGCTCGGCGCGCACCGTCTCGGGCACGTCGTCGAGGTCGGCCTCGTTGCGGGCCGGGATGATCACCTCGGTGAGGCCCAGCCGGTGGGCGGCGAGCAGCTTCTGCTTCACGCCGCCGATGGGCAGGACCCGGCCCTGCAGGGTGACCTCGCCGGTCATGGCCACGTTGGGCTTCACGGTGCGGCCGGTGAACAGGCTCACCAGCGCGGTGGTCATGGTGATGCCGGCCGACGGGCCGTCCTTGGGCACGGCGCCGGCGGGGAAGTGCACGTGCACCGCCCGCTGGTCGGCGCCGGGCGCGATGCCCAGCTCGGCCCGGTGGGCCCGCACGTAGGAGAGGGCGATGCGGGCCGACTCCTTCATCACGTCGCCCAGCTGGCCGGTGACCGTGAGGTGGGAGCGATCGCCCTCGCCGTCGTCCGCGGGGATGGCGCTCACCTCCACGAACAGCACGTCGCCGCCGGCGCCGGTGACGGCCAGCCCGGTGGCCACGCCGGGCACGGCGAGCCGGTCGGCGATGTCGGTGTCGAGGAACCGGGCCCGACCGAGCAGGTCCCGAACGGTGTCGACGTCGACCGCCACCGGCTCGCCCGGCGCTTCGGCCACGCGGGCGGCCGCCTTGCGGAGCACCTTGGCCAGCGCCCGCTCCAGCGAGCGCACGCCGGCCTCGCGGGTGTAGCCGCCACGATGGCGCGCAGCGCGTCGTCGGCCACCGAGACCTCGTGGGGCTCCAGGCCGGCGCGCTCGCGCTGGCGGGGGAGGAGGTGGTCCCGGGCGATGGCCACCTTCTCGTCCTCGGTGTAGCCGTCGAGCGTCACCACCTCCATGCGATCGAGCAGCGGACCGGGGATGGTCTCGAGCTGGTTGGCGGTGGCGATGAAGATCACGTCGGACAGGTCGAGGTCGACCTCGAGGTAGTGGTCCCGGAAGGTGTGGTTCTGGGCCGGGTCGAGCACCTCGAGCAGGGCGGCCGACGGGTCGCCGCGGTAGTCGTTGCCCACCTTGTCGACCTCGTCGAGCAGGACCACCGGGTTCATGGTGCCGGCCTCGGTGAGGGCCCGGACCAGGCGCCCGGCGCGGGCGCCCACGTAGGTGCGACGGTGGCCGCGGATCTCCGCTTCGTCGCGCACGCCGCCCAGGGCCACGCGGACGAACCTGCGGTCGAGCGCCCGGGCGATCGACTCGCCGAGGCTGGTCTTGCCCACGCCGGGAGGCCCCACGAGCGTCAGGACCGTGCCGTGGCGGCGGCCGTCGGGCTCGGCGAGGCCGCGCTCGGCGCGCAGCTTGCGCACGGCGAGCTCCTCGAGGATGCGCTCCTTGACCTCGGTGAGGCCCTCGTGGTCCGCGTCGAGCACGGCGCGGGCGTCGGCGAGGTCCAGTCGGTCCTCGGAGCGCTCGCCCCACGGCACGTCGAACACGGTGTCGAGCCACGTGCGGATCCAGCCGTGCTCGGGCGACTGCTCGTTGGAGCGCTCCAGCTTGTCGATGTCCCGCGCGACGGCCTCGCGCACGTCGTCGGGGAGGTTCCGCTCCTCGAGCTTGGCGCGGTAGGCGTCGGGCCCGTCGACGGAGCTGTCGTCCTCGCCGAGCTCCTTGCGGATGGCGGCGAGCTGCTGGCGCAGGATGAACTCGCGCTGGTTCTTCTCCATGCCCTCGTTGACCTCCGTGCGGATCCGCTCGGTGAGGGCCAGTTCGGCCAGGGCCTCCTTGACCCAGCCGAGGACCTTGGCCACCCGCTCGGCCACGTCGACGGTCTCCAGCAGCTCGACCTTGCGCTCCAGCGCCAGGTCGGGCCACCAGCCGGCGGCGTCGGCCAGGGCGTCGGGCTCGTCGAGCCCGCGCAGCACCTCCACCAGGCGGCGGCCGCCGAGCTCCTCGAACAGGGCGCGGAAGGCGGCGCGCAGCTCGGTGGCGAGCTCGCGGGCCTCGTCGGTCACCTCGGGGTGCACGGGCTCGGCGGTGAGCCACAGGGCGTCGCCGGTGCCGGCCACCCCGGTGCCGAGCAGGGCCCGGTCGATGGCGCGGACCACCAGCGCCGGCACGCCGGAGGGCAGGGCGCCGCTCGACTCCACGGAGACGACGGTGCCCACGGTGGCGTGGCGCCCGTCGATGCGGGGGACGAGCAGGAGGCGGCCGTCGTCGCCGGCCGCGGCCACGGCCGCCTTGGCCTCGTCGGTCTCGAGGGCGAGCGTGATCACCATGCCGGGGAGCACGACGCCCTGCGTGAGGGGCAGGACGGGGAGGGTGAGGGGGGTGGTCTCGGGCGTTGCGGGCGTGTCGGGCACGTGAGCTCCTCGGGGGGATGGGAGGACTCACACAACGATGCCAGGAAACCTGCTATTCCCCTACTCAGGTTTGCGAACGCCCAGGTGGGAGGGGGCGCCGGCGGGGTCAGGAGGCGGGAGCGGCCTCGTCGAGGCCCTGGAGCAGGGTGTACCAGGCCAACGTGGCGCACTTGATGCGCACCGGGAACTTCACCACGCCGCGCAGCGCCTCGAGGTCGCCGAGCTTCACCTCGGCGTCGAGGGCGGCGTCGGCGTCGCCGGCCCCGTCGTCGTCGGACTCGCCCGAGCCCTCGGCCCCCTCGGCGTCGAGCGACGACTCGTGGAGCGACATCATCCCCTTGAACGCCCGGGTGAGCGCCTTGACCTCGGGGATCGTCTTGCCCTTCACCGCCGCCGACATCATCGAGGCCGACGACTGGCTGATGGAGCAGCCGGTGCCGCCGATGCGGATGTCGGACACGACGCCCGCGTCGTCGACGTCGAGGTAGACCACGATCTCGTCGCCGCAGAGCGGGTTGAAGCCCTCGACCCGCACCGCCGGGGGCGACGCCAGCTCCCCCCGGTTCCGGGGCGAGCGGTAGTGGTCGAGGATGATCTCGCGGTACAGGTCCTCGAGTCCTGGCATGGCTGCCTCGCTGGTGGGGGTCGGGTCGACCGCCGGAGCGGTCAGAACGAGAAGAAGCTTGCCGCCTCGTCCAGGGCGTCGGCCAACGCATCGACGTCGGCGGTGTCGTTGTAGACGTAGAACGACGCCCGGGCGGTGGCGCCCACGCCCAGCACCTTCATCAGCGGCTTGGCGCAGTGGTGGCCGGGCCGCACGCACACGGCGTGCTGGTCGAGCACCTGCGAGAGGTCGTGGGGGTGCACGCCGTCGAGCGCCATCGACAGGACGCCGCCGCGCTCGGCGGGCTCGGAGGGGCCGTGGATGGTGAGCTGCTCGCCCAGGCGGTCGTGCAGCGTGCGCAGGGCGTAGGCGGTGAGGCTCACCTCGTGCTCGCGCACCGCCTCCATGCCGAGCCGGTCGAGGTAGTCGACCGCCGCGTGCAGGCCCACGATCTCGGCGATGGGCGGGGTGCCGGCCTCGAACTTGGCCGGCAGGTCGGCCGGCACGAAGCCGTCGAGGGTGACGTTGAGGATCATCCCCCCGCCGCCCAGGAACGGAGGCATGGCCTCGAGCAGCTCCTCGCGACCCCAGAGGACGCCGATGCCGGTGGGGCCGAGCATCTTGTGGCCCGAGAAGGCGGCGAAGTCCACGCCCAGGTCCACCACGTTCGTGGCCAGGTGGGGCACGTACTGGCATGCGTCGAGGCACACGACCGCACCGGCCGCGTGGGCCCGGTCGGCCAGCTCGCGCACCGGGGTGAGCGTGCCGGTCACGTTCGACATGGCGGTGAGGGGCCGAGCAGCTTCACGCCGTCGAGCAGCCGGTCGATCTCGGTGAGGTCGAGCTTGGCGTCGGCGGTGAGCGGAGATCGCGGATCTCGAAGCCCTTCTACTCGGCCTGGAGCTGGAACCAGGGGACGATGTTGGCGTGGTGCTCGAGCTGGGTGAGCGCTTTGGCGTGCCCGCGGGCCGAGGTTGGCCGCGCCCCGACCGGGCGACGGAGTTGAGCGACTCGGTGGCGTTCTTCGAGAACAGCACCTCGGTGGCCGGCCTTGGCGCCCCGATGAACCGGCCGACGCGCAGCCGGGCCGCCTCCATGGCGTTGGTGGCCGCCTCGGCGATCTCGTAGACGCCACGGTGCACGTTGGCGTTGATCGTCTCGTAGTACTCGGTCATGGCGTCGATGACCGCTCGGGGCTTCTGCGACGATGCCGCCGAGTCCAGGTACACGATCGGTCCGGCCGCCACGGTGCGGCCCAGCAGCGGGAAGTCGGCCTTGATGGCGGCGGTGTCGAGCACGTCGGTGGGCCGGGTCACGGCGCTCATGGTGCCACCGGCGTGCGCCACGACTCGTAGCCCTCGGCCTCGAGGCGCGCCACCAGCTCCATGCCGCCGGACTCGACGATGCGGCCGTCGATCAGCAGGTGCACGTGCGACGGGCGGATCTCGTCGAGCAGGCGCTGGTAGTGCGTGACCACCAGGAGTCAGAAATCAAACGAAATCCAGCCACCCTCCACCGCCCTGGGCCACCACGCGCAGGGCATCGATGTCGAGGCCGGAGTCGGTCTCGTCGAGGATGGCCACCTCGGGCTCGAGGATCGCCATCTGCAGGATCTCGTTGCGCTTCTTCTCGCCGCCGGAGAAGCCCTCGTTGAGGTAGCGGTCGGCGAAGGCCGGGTCCATGTCCAGCCGGCCCATCCACTCCATGATCGCGAGGCGCAGCTCGAGCACCGAGAGGTCGATGCCCTTGCGGGCCGAGAGGGCCTGGCGGAGGAAGTTGATCACCGACACGCCGGGGATGGCCTGCGGGTACTGGAACGCGAGGAACACGCCGGCCTTGCCGCGGTCGTCGGGACCCCACGAGGTGATGTCCTCGCCCTTGAAGCGGATGGTGCCGCCGGTGACCTCGTAGTCCGGGCTGCCGAGCAGCGCGCTGGCCAGCGTGGACTTGCCCGATCCGTTCGGACCCATGAGGGCGTGGGTCTCGCCGGGGAGGATCGTGAGGTCGACGCCCTTCAGGATCTCGTTGCCGTCGGCGCTGACGTGGAGGTCCTCGATCTCGAACAGCGGGGGCACGGTCATGGGTCCAGTGTATTAGCACTACGGCGATAGTGGTAATAGGTGCGACGGTTCCGGGACGATCCGCGGATTCGTCCGGTCGACGGGACCAGAACGGGGTACCAGGCGCTGTTGCATGGTGCGACCACCCGGCGAGCCGTCGCCGGGGCCAGGAGGCCCGAGATGTTCTGGAACCGCAACCCCGAGATGCCCACCGCCCAGACCGCCCTGCCCGGACGTGACGAGCCGGCCTTCGAGATCAGCGGCGTACGCCGCGTCAGCAGGCACCGCATCGTGCCGCCGTTCCCCGAGGGGATGGAGGTGGCCATCTTCGCCCTCGGGTGCTTCTGGGGCGCCGAGCGGCTCTTCTGGAACCTGCCCGGCGTGTGGTCCACCGCGGTGGGCTACACCGCCGGGTTCACGCCCAACCCCACCTACGAGGAGACCTGCACCGAAGGCTCACCGGCCACACCGAGGTCCTGGTGGCCTACGACCCACGGTGGTGCCGTACCGCCAGCTGCTCGAGGTGTTCTTCAACGAGCACGACCCCACCCAGGAGAACCGCCAGGGCAACGACGTCGGCACGCAGTACCGCTCGGGCATCTACTGGACCACCGACGCCCAGGAGCACGAGGCCCGCATGGCGGTGGACGCCTACGCGAAGGCGCTGGCCGACGCCGGCAAGGGCCCGATCATGACCGAGCTGGCCTCGGCCGGGGCCTTCTACTTCGCCGAGGAGTACCACCAGCAGTACCTGCACAAGGTGCCCAACGGGTACTGCGGGCTCAAGGGCACGGGGGTCACCTGCTCGCTGCCGCCCACCGGGTACGAGGCCGAGGTGCCGGCGGGGTCGGCGGCGCCGGGCGCGTCCGAGGGCGACGCGGCCGCCGCCGATCCCAAGCTGAAGCCGCTCCCGTCCACCGACGACGAGTGGCGCGCCCGACTCGACCCGGCCCAGTACGAGGTGCTGCGCCGCGCCGGCACCGAGCGGGCCTTCACCGGCGCCTACACCGACACCGAGGACCCGGGCCTCTACCGCTGCATGGCGTGCGGCAACCCGCTCTACCGCAGCGAGGCCAAGTTCCACTCCGGGAGCGGGTGGCCGAGCTTCACCGAGGCGGTGTCGCCCGACGCCGTCGAGGTGGTCGAGGACCGTTCCCACGGCATGGTCCGCACCGAGGTCCGCTGCGGCCGGTGCCACTCGCACCTCGGCCACGTGTTCCCCGACGGGCCGGCGGACCGCGGCGGCCTCCGCTACTGCATGAACAGCCTCGCCCTCGACCTCGACCCCGAGGGCGCCGACGCCTGACCCGTTCTGGTGGGAGATCGCGTCGCCGAGCGACGCGATCTCCAGCGAGAACGATCAGGCGTGGTCGCGGAGGTCCTCCTTCCACGACCGGAAGCGGTCGTGGGTGGTGCCGCTCGGGCCGGTGCCCGAGCCCGTGCCGTCGGGGAAGAGGGCGAAGGTGGACTGGGTCGACAGGTCGTCGGCGAGGGCGGCCCAGTATCGGGCGTCGGCGCCGCGGGGCGGTCCGGCGCGCCACAGCAGCCACGGGCCGATCCGACGGAGGTAGCGGGCGGGTGGCGAGCCGAGCTCGTCGGCCAGCGCCAGCAGCTCGCCCGGGGCCTCGAGCCACGCGGGTGCCTCGATGGCCCGGTCGCGCTGGGGCGTGGGCGGCAGGTCGGCGGTGTGGAACGGCCCGGGATCGGCCGGTCGCTCCTCCACGGGGATGGACGGGGCGCGCTCCGGCTCGGGTTCGGTCACCTCGCCAGCCTCCCACGGGGTTGCCGGTGGGCCGGGTCACCAGCGGCGGTCGATCCACTCCTGGAGGTGGGGCGACTCGGTGCCGAGGGTGGTCTTGTCGCCGTGGCCGGGGAGCACGATCGTGTCGGCGGCGAGGGGGCGGAACAGGCGGTCCTCCACCGAGGCGATGATCGTGTCGAAGTCGCCGCCCTCGAACGAGGTGTTGCCCACGCCGCCGGGGAAGAGGGTGTCGCCGCTGAAGAGGATCGGCGCGCCGTCGAGCCGGAAGCACATCGATCCCGGGGTGTGGCCCGGCGTGTGGATCGTGTGGAGGCGCAGGCGGCCGACCTCGATCACCGACTCGTCGGCCAGCAGTTCGTCGTAGCTGGGCAGCATCCCGGCGTCCTCGGCGGTGACGTGCACCGAGTAGCCGGCGTCGCGCAGCTCGGGCACGGCCTGGATGTGGTCCCAATGCCCGTGGGTCTCGAGCACCTCGCGCACGCCGAGGGCGCGGCACAGGTCGAGCAGGCGCTCGTGCTCGTTGGCGGCGTCGAGCAGCACGGCGTCGCCGGTCTCGCGGCACCGCAGCACGTACACGTTGTTGTCCATGGGCCCGACCACCACCTGGTGGACCTCGGCGCGGGCATCGGACCAGACGAGCGTGCTCATGGTCCAAGTGTGCCCGGATCGGCGGGAGGAGTCGACGGCGCCCCGACCTGGGGGGGAGGGTTGGCCGGGGCGCCGTCGGACGAGGGGCGGCATCGACCCGGGGAGGGGAGCAGCCTGCGATGTCGGGGCGGACACGACCGCCGTGGCCCGCCGGGGCGATCGTAGGCCGCCCCCCACCCGGGGGGTCCACCTGGCCGGGGTGGTTGTCGGTCACACCCCGAGGTCACCCCGGCGTCAGGTGGAGGCCACCTCGAAGCCGAGGGCGAGGGCCACGGGGATCTGGCGGGGATCGAAGGTGACGAACGTGACCGGGCGGGGGAGGCGGTCGGCGGCGGCGAGGTGCAGGGCGTCCACGGTGCGCAGGGGCTGCTCCCGGGTCAGCTCGGCGGCCCGGTCGAGGCAGCGCTGGTCCAGGGGGACGACGTGGATGCGCTCCCAGTCGTCGCGCAGGGCGCGGCGGAGGCGGTCGCCGTCGGTGGGCAGGTCGCACACCCGGTCCACCATCCCCAGCGCCTCGGTGCGGGCGAGCGCCGCCGCGCACCACACCGGGTCGGCGGCCATGGCGTCGAGCACCACGGCGCGGTGGGGCCCGGAGAGGTAGCGGCCGAGCAGGGCCGACGTGTCGAGGGCGAGCGTCATGCGCCCCGCACCTCCCGCAGCGCGTGGTCGAGCCGCCGGCCGGTCCAGCTATCGACCCGCACCCCGGGGTCGGCGGGGCGGTCGCCGCGCCGGGCCGGCTCGAGCAGGCCGCGCGCCACGAGGTCGTCGATGGTGGGCGCCGCGGTGGCGGGCTCCACCGGCCCGAGCTGGGCCACGGGGCGCCCGGCGATGGTGATCACCACCCGCTCGCCGGCGCCGGCGCGCCGCACGAGGGAGGTGAGCCGGCCCCGCAGCTCGCGGATGCCGAGGCGCTCCGGGTCGCTGGCCATCCCCCGAGCGTACACATGCGTACACCGGGCGACGGGCGCCGGCGTCGGGCGGCGTGGCACCATCGCCGGCGACACCCACCGCCACCACCCACAGGGGGAAGCGTGAACTTCGCGTTCAACGAGGAGCAGGAAGAGCTCCGCAAGACCACCCGGCAGTTCCTCGAGGCCAAGTCCGACGAGGCCGCCGTGCGCGAGCAGATGGACACCGAGGCCGGCTACGACGCCGCCGTGTGGAGCCAGATGGGCGAGCAGATGGGCCTGCAGGGCCTGGTCATCCCCGAGGAGTTCGGCGGCTCGGGGTACGGCTACATCGAGCTCATCGTGATCCTCGAGGAGATGGGCCGCGCCCTGCTCTGCGCCCCGTTCTTCTCCACCGTGGTGCTCGCCGCCAACACGCTGATCCACTCGGGCGACGACGCCGCCAAGGCCGACCTCCTCCCGGGCATCGCGTCGGGCGAGACCATCGCCACGCTGGCCTTCACCGAGGACAACGGCCGCTGGGACGAGGAGGGCATCACCGCCACGGCCACCGCCGACGGCGACTCGTGGAAGCTGAACGGCTCCAAGAGCTACGTGCTCGACGGCCACACCGCGTCGCTGATCATCGTGGCGGCCCGCACCTCGGCCGGCGTGAGCCTCTTCGCCGTCGACGGCGACGCGTCGGGCCTCACCCGCACCGCGCTGTCCACCATGGACCAGACCCGCAAGCAGGCCAAGCTCGACCTCGCCGACGTGCCCGGTCGCCTCATCGGCACCGACGGCGGCGGCTGGGCCGTGCTCGAGCGGGTGCTCGACCTCGCCGCCGTGGGCCTCGCCGCCGAGCAGGTGGGCGGCGCCCAGAAGTGCCTCGAGATGGCCGTGCAGTACGCCAAGGACCGCGTGCAGTTCGGTCGCCCGATCGGCTCGTTCCAGGCCATCAAGCACAAGTGCGCCGACATGCTGCTCGAGGTCGAGTCGGCCAAGTCGGCCGCCTACTACGCCGGCTGGTGCGCCGCCGAGCTCAACGACGAGCTGCCGTCGGTGGCGTCGCTGGCCAAGGCCTACTGCTCGGAGGCGTACTTCCACGCCGCTGCCGAGAACATCCAGATCCACGGTGGCATCGGCTTCACCTGGGAGCACCCGGCCCACCTCTACTTCAAGCGGGCGAAGTCGTCGGAGCTGCTCTTCGGCGATCCCACCTACCACCGGGAGCTGCTCGCCCAGCGCATCGGCATCTGAGCTGCCCTTCCGTCGGCCCGGGGGTCCTCGTAGACTCTCGGGCCGGCGTGACGGGGGACCTGACAGCTTGAGTGGAACCACATCGGTGCCGATAGACGGAGCCATGCGAACGCTCCGCCCGCCCGCGCCCCGGTTCCGGCCGCGCCTCCGGCTGGCGGCCGGCGCGCTCGCGGTGGCGCTGGCCGCGTCGGTCGTGCCGGCGCCGGCGCTCGGCCAGCAGGCCGCGAACCCCGACGACAAGGCCGAGCGGCGCATCGCCGAGGCGCGCGAGGCCACGCTGGAGCTCGAGCCCGATGCCCCGCCCTCGCCCGACGATCCCTTCGCCGCCGTCGTCGAGGCCGACCAGGCCGCCCTCGACGCGGCCACGGTCCGGCTCGCCGCGGTGGCCGCCTCCGACGAGGCCGACGCCGCCCTCTTCACCGCCGCCACCGCGCTCAACGCGGCCAAGAAGCGCACCGCCGCGGCCACGAAGCGGCGAGACGACACCCGCAACGAGCTCACCCTCGAGCGGGACCGCCTCTCCGACCTCACCGTGCGCGCCTACGTCACCGGCGGCGAGGTGAGCCTGGACGAGTACCGGGCGCTGGTGAAGGGCGACACCACCGACCCCGCCGCCGGCCGCGCCGTGATGTTCGACCAGGTGCTCCAGCGCCAGGAGGAGGTCACCGCCGAGGCCCGCAAGGACGCCAGCACCGCCCGCAAGGCGCTGGTGGCGGCGCGCACCAAGCAGAAGGCAGCCCAGGACGAGGCCAACGCCCGGACCGAGGTGGCCGCCGACCGGGCCCGGGACGAGGCCGACGCCATCGCCGCCCACGAGGAGGCCGCCGCGGATGCCGCCCGCGCCCGGGCCCGCCTCTCCCGGTCACCCGCCGGCCTGGTGCCCGAGGGGGTGTCGCTCATCGGGATGCCCCGACTCAACGCCGGCGACCTCGCCGGCTGGTTCCGCACCACCTCCTACCGGCCGCGCGTGTCCACCCCCATCGAGGACTACGCCCGCTGGTTCATCGACGAGGGCCGCGCCGAGGGCATCCGCGGCGACATCGCCTTCGCCCAGGCCGTGCTCGAGACCGGTGGCTTCGCCAACGACGACACGGTCAACGCCAACAACTTCTCCGGCATCGGCCACTGCGACACCTGCGCCTCGGGCTGGCGCTTCCCGTCGCCCGAGATGGGGGTGCGAGCCCAGATCCAGCTCCTCAAGTCCTACGCCGTGCGCAAGCCCGAGTACGCCCACGACCTGGTCGACCGACGCCTCCGGGGCCCCGCGGGGTGCTGCCCCACCTGGGGCGACCT